>PAHI01000060.1 GCA_002705575.1 Fidelibacterota bacterium
TAAATCAGATGAGCCTGAAGCATCATCAACAGAGGATGTTAAATCAGATGAGCCTGAAGCATCATCAACAGAGGATGTTAAATCAGATGAGCCTGAAGCATCATCAACAGAGGATGTTAAATCAGATGAGCTTGAAGCATCATCAGAAGATGAAAACAACAAAAAGGAGATATAATATGAGCTTAATAAACAATAAAAAGATTTGTCCTTTTAAAGAAGATCCTAAATTGATATCAAAAATAAATTATAAAGAATATATGTTTTTGAAAAAGTTTATTACTGAGCAAGGAAAAATTATTCCTAGTTATGTAACAGGGGTATCCGCTAAATATCAAAGAAGATTAGCAAAAGAAATTAAAAAGGCGCGCAATATTGCATTGTTGCCTTATACAAACCTTATTAGCAAGTAATTAAAAGGAGTTAAAATGAAAGTTATACTAATTCAAGATGTTGATAATTTGGGCAAAATGGGAGACAGTGTAAATGTCAAAGATGGATATGCAAGAAATTTTTTAATTCCAAGAAATTTAGCATTATTTGCAAGTAAGGAAAACAAGACATCTATTGATCAAATATTAAAACAAAAAGAGCTGAAATATGCAAAAGAAAGAAGCAATTTAGAGGCACTATTTAATGTTTTAAATAAACTAACATTAAAGTTTTCACTACAAGCGGGAGAAGAAGGAAAATTATTTGGCTCTGTGACTTCTCAAATGATTAGCGATGAGCTTATAAGTCAAAATCTTAAGGTTGACAAAAAAGAGATTGAATTAGACGAACCAATTAAGTCTGTGGGCAGCCATAAAGTTAGTGTTAATTTAGGAGAAGATTTGGTGGCGTCAATAAAAATAAAAGTAAATGAAAAGTCAAGTTCGTAGAATTAATAAAGTGTAGAAAATAGTTAAGATATGTATGCAGAGGTCTATCTACCAATAGCTGTTAACCATACATTTTCCTATCTAATCCCTGAAAAATTAGAAAAAGATATTAAAAAAGGTACTCTTGTGGGGCTTCCCTTTGGTCGAAGAACTGCAATTGGTTACGTTAATAATATTGTTCAAAACAAAGAATACTTGGGAAAAATAAAGTCTATTGACGCTATTTTCTCAAACAGTATTAAAGAAAACCAAGATATCATAGAATTAATTGACTGGATGAGTCGTTATTATTTAACCTCTAAGGGCTTGGTTGTTAAAAGCATATTTCCATTTTTGTTTTCCAGAGATTTTAAAAACCTTAAAAAAGAGAAAGAATTTATTATAACAAATTTGGGTAAAAAAACATTAGAGGCTAAGCAGGTAAAAGGTCTATCTAGAAAACGTATTTTAGAATCTATTAAATTAGAAGAAAGTTTTATTAGTTTGAAAAAATTAAAAGATAAAATTCAGACATCTAATGATAGTATCAAGACATTATTAAGAGACAAATATATATCTGTTAAAGAAAGCTCAATTACTTATGATCCGCTTTTAGAGGTTAGAGTTCCTAACAGAGTTCCACAGCTTAAATTATCTAAAGAACAGGATAAAATATTTAAAGAGCTAGAAACCAAAATTAATAATGATTGTTTCTCTGTCAACTTAATCCATGGTGTTACTGGTAGTGGAAAAACAGAAATATATATAAAGTTAGTAGAAAAATTATTAAAACAAAATAAGACAGCTTTAATTTTAGTTCCTGAAATTGTACTTACACCTGAGACAGCAAAAAGATTTAAGCTATATTTTCGTAGTCAGGTTGGAATATGGAATAGCGGAATGACAAATTCCGAAAAAAAATGGACGTGGAATAATTTAAAGAATCAAAATCTTAAAATTATTATTGGTACTAGAAGCTCAGTATTTTTGCCTATTAAAAACTTGTCGTTAATAATTGTTGATGAAGAGCATGATGCCTCATATAAGCAAGCTGAGGGTATGCCGGCGTATAATGCTCGTGATATTGCTATTATTAGATCTAAGAACTTAAATATTCCTGCAATATTAGGTAGCGCAACACCAAGTATTGAATCCTATTATAATAGTTCTAAAGGTAAATATAATTTATTTGAATTAATGGAACGCTATGGTTCGGCAACATATCCATCTGTTGAATTAGTTAATATGTTTGATGAAGAAAATAAAGATCAGATTTTCAGTCAGAAACTTTTAGATAGCATTAATAGTCGACTGAGAAAGAAAGAGCAGATAATTTTGCTTCATAATAGACGAGGATATGCGTCGATGCTGTATTGCTCGGAATGTGGGTATGTTTTTACTTCTTCTAAGACAAGCGTGCCTTTAACTTATCACAAAACATACAACCAGCTAGTGTGTCATCATACCGATGAAAGATATTCTATTCCTGAAAAATGCATAGATTGTGGTAGTAATAAATTATTATTTAAAGGGATTGGAACTGAACAGATTGAAGCTGAACTTAGCAAGTTTTTCCCCAGTGCAAGAATTTCAAGATTTGATGCGGATAGCACATCTAAAAAAAATGCATATAAGCAAATATTAAAAGATTTTGATGATTATAAATCAGATATATTAATTGGGACCCAAATGGTTTCTAAGGGCTTTGATTTTCATAATGTAACCTTAGTAGGAGTACTTAATGCTGACATAGGATTATTTTCACCAGATTTTAGATCTAGTGAAAGAATTTTTCAGCTATTATATCAAGTGTGTGGTAGATCAGGAAGAGGAGAAAAAAAAGGTAAAGCCATTATTCAAAGTTATAATACAAACGATCCATATATAATGAGTTCTTCAATTATGGATACTAAAAAATATTACAATATACTTATGGCAGACCGGTTAGAGTTGGACTATCCTCCATTTTCAAAAATTATTAGAATATTGTTAAAAGGTAAAAATATCAAAGATCTTGAAAAGACAATGAACCCAATAATTAATTTTTTAAATGAAAATAAATTTACTGTTCTGGGTCCTACTTTAGCTCCTATAGAAAAAATTAACAATTTATATCGCTATCATATTATAGTAAAAAGCGATAAACCATTAAGATTGCAAGATGCTTATTTAAAAAACAAAAAATTAAACGATTATTTATCTAAATTAAAAAGAGTTCGATATCAATTTGATATTGACCCGTTATCATTGTTATAATTTTTGTATATTTTAATGCAAACAAAAGAGAGAGTTATGAAGAAGATTGTTTTAATGTGTTTATTTGGCTTGATGTTCGCAGATACTGTTTATTATCAAGATACCCCAAATTCAAAAATTTTAAAAATTGAAGAAGTAATAATTGAAAAAAAAGATGAGTATAATATTTATTATAAAAAGATAAATCAAGAAAAAAGCAGCTTTATTGCCATTGATAAAGTAAACAGAATTGAAGACGAAAATGGAGATATCATAACACAAATCAGCTTTAATAGTATTAGTAGTAATGCTCATATTAGACCTAATTCAGGAACACATTTAAAAAAAACAGCTGATTATTTTGGTTTTTCAAGGATATCTCAATTTTGTTCTTTAGCATTCCTGAGTGGAGGAACTAATACTTTAGAGTTAGCTGTTTTTTTTAGTTTATTATCAATGGGATTTGATGCAGTTGCAATCTCAGAACTGAAAGCAGCTGGCGTTTTACTTGAAATTGAGCAACAAGAAAACAAGCCGAATAATGAATAAACTCTTTCCCATATTGGCTTTATCTTTTGTTTTATCGCAGGGTAATTATCAGATTCTTTCTACATGTACAAATTTTAATAATATATTTAAGGTTCCAGAGTTTTATGAAAGCAAAGAATATATGATTTTTAATTCTTCTTTACCTGCAGGTGTTAATATATTTTCTGTTACTGCCTCATCAGGCCTACTAAAAAAACTATCCCTGAAAAATTTATATTTTTTAACTTTGAAAAACATCAATTATGGAAGATTAAGAGATAATATAACGAACTATAGTTTTGGAGCAAAAGAGTCTCTTATAGAGATAAGTCTATTAAAAAAGAAAGTTCAAAAACAAACAGATATTATGTTTAGTATGGGATATTTAAAGAGCTCAATAGATATATTTGACTCTGAAGCTATTTATATTAGTCTGAAAAGTAGGTCTGAAGTTTTCAAAGATGATGTTATTACATTTAGCTTAGATAACTTTGGGAAAGTTATTAACAATTATCATAATGATAATATTGGTCTTCCAGAAACTATAAATATATCATATACAATAAATGATAAATCTCCTTTTTCGACTTTTTTGAGTTATAAAAAACGTCTAGACTTTGAAAGTGAGATATTGCATGGAACTATTAATATAAAAGTTAATCAAAAATTAGATGTTTACATTTCTACGCATAGCAATAGATCTGATTTGTTTTATGGCGACTATATCCAAAAAATAATTGCTGGAACAAGTATAGGTTTTGGATATTATAGCGGTAGTAATTTATTTAATTTAGCGATTCAGGATTTAGGTGCGGCAGGTCAATCCACTTCTATTTCTTTCTCGAAAGTTATTTTATGATACCTAGTTCTTTTCCTGACTTTGCAAATGCTTCAATAGCATAGTTAAGATTATCTTTAGAATGTGATGCACTTATTTGTACCCGTATTCTTGCCTGATCTTTTGGTACAACTGGATATGAAAAGCTAATCACATAGATTCCTTGATTTAGTAAACTTTCTGATAATTTTTTAGCTAGCTGTGCATCATAAAGCATTATGGGAGTTATAGGATGTACTCCATCTTTAATATCATACCCCAATAGTTTGATCTCTTTTCTAAAGAATAATGTGTTTTGCTCAAGTGTGTCTCTCATTTCTGTTGATTTTTCTAAAATATCAAGAACCGCAATTGATGCAGAAACAATAGAAGGAGCAACTGAATTACTAAAAAGATAAGGCCTTGATTTTTGTCTGAGCATATCAATAACATCAGCTTTTGCAGAAGTAAAACCTCCTGAGGCACCTCCGAGAGCTTTTCCTAAGGTCGAAGTTATAATATCAACATCGTTAATAACATTGCAGTATTCAATGGAACCTCGTCCTGTTGGACCAAAAAACCCAGTTGCATGAGAATCATCTACATGCACCAGTGCGTTATACTTTCTGGCAAGATTACAAATTTCTTCTAATTTAGCTACGTAACCATCCATAGAAAAAACACCATCAGTTGTAATTAACCGATGATTATAGTTTTGTGTTTCTCTTAAAATTGATTCTAATTCTTTCATGTTTGAATGTTTATAACGATAGCGCTTTGCCTTGCAAAGCCTCACTCCATCTATTATGCTGGCATGATTTAATTCATCGGAAATAATTACGTCATGATCATTTAACAAAGTTTCAAAAAGGCCTCCATTTGCATCAAAACAGGAAGTATATAAAATAGTATCTTCCTTTTTTAAAAATGATGAAATTTTATTTTCCAATTTTTTGTGGATTGATTGTGTTCCACATATAAATCGTACAGAACTTAACCCAAATCCCCATTTTTCAATTCCATTAATTGCAGCTTTAATTACTGCTGGATGATTAGATAGCCCAAGGTAATTATTTGCACAAAAATTAAGAACTTTTTTTCCATTTACTTGAATAGTTGAGCTTTGAGGAGAATCTATAACTCTTTCATCTTTGTAAAGTCCCTGATTTTTGATATCATCTAAATCATTCTTTAAATACATTGTTATATCTCAATTATTTTTTTTGATTTAAGGTGAGGAATGAAATATTCACTAAAAGCTGTATCTAAATTATATTTAGGCTTCCAATCCCAATCATAAAGAGCCTTTGAACAATCAACAGTAGAAGGCCAACCGTCAATCATATTCTGTCTTTTTTCATTAATATCGTATGTTATTTTAAAATCTTTATAATAAATTTTGATTTTAGCAAGAAATTCAGCAACCGTTGGACTAAAAGCAGAAATATTATAAATGTAGTTTTTTAAATTTTTTCTCTCAGTCTTCATTAATTTTATAGTTGCTTCGATTGCATCGGACATTACCATAAAAGGTAGCTGTGATTCTGAATTAACAAAACAAGAATAGGTTTTATTTTTAGCTGCTGCATGTAACATATCAGGTAGATAGTCACTTGTACCACCACTTGGATTTGTTGAAATACTAATTAAACCCGGAAATCGAATTGATCTAAAATCAAGCATCCCAGGATGATAGTCTTTTGATAGGCGGTGATAATTTTTTGAGAAATATACACCTAATTGCTCACAATATAATTTATTGATTCCATAAATCGTTTTTGGATTTAAAAACTCTTCTTCTTTAATAGGTTGGTTATAACCACGGTTAATTCCACCATAAATAGCAATTGAGCTTGGGAAAAAAAACTTAACAGGTTTTGCTGACATTACTGCCTGATCAATTGCAAGTTTAATTAAATTTACTGTTCCGTTTACATTAACATCATTTGCTATTATAGGAGAGAATTCAGCCTTTGTACTTAGTATTGCAGCTAAATGATAAATTTCATCAATTTCGTAGTCCGCATTAATATTTTCTAAAAGTTCTTTATCTAAAATACTTCCAGTAATATGATTAAAAACTTTATTTTGATTATTAGTGGGCTGTAAATCAAGAGAAACAATTGCTTTATCTTGATGTTTTGCAAAGCAATCAATTAGATTTTTTCCAATCTCTCCATTTGAACCAGTAATTAAAATGACCTTTTTGCGCGACATATATATATATTAAATTAGATTAACGTTTAAACTAAGATAATTCTATGTCTAAAATTATATTGAAAACAATATTTTTATTTTTTTTGTCATCTTGCGCAGATGATACTATTCAATCTAATCCAACAGGTGGATCAAATAATATAAATAATTTAGATGTTATAACTTGGAATCTTCAAAATTTTCCTAAAAACTCACAAACGAAATCGCAGCTTATAGCGTTAATTAATCAATTAGAGGGAATTGATATAATTGCATTGCAAGAAATAGAGAGCTCTATACATCTAAATTCAATTGCATCCTTTCTAGGCCAAAATTGGATTGCATATAGATATGAAAATAGTGACTATGGAGAGCTCTCATATTTAATTAATATTGATACTGTTGATTTTCAAAGCCCCTATTCAATTCTTAATGGACAAGAATACTTTTTTGCATACAGACCACCATATGTTTTGGAAATTACTTTTAATAATGAGCTCTTTGTTATAATCAATATACATTTTAAGTGTTGCGATGATAGCAATCAAGACTCTTATCGTAGAGAGCAGGCATCAATATTGTTACATAATTATATTCAAAATAATTTTAATAATGATAATGTTATAGTTGTAGGAGATTTCAACGATGATTTAATCGACAGCAATAATGTTTTTGAGGTTTTTTTAAATGATTCAGAAAATTACCTTTTTGCTGACTTTCCAATGGCAGAACAATCGGCTTATTGGGACTACTGGTCTTTTCCAACCTGGCCGAGTCATTTGGATCATATTTTGATTACGAGTGAACTTTTTGATGAATACAACATAGATGATTCTTATTGCAGAACATTATTGATGGATGATTATTTTTTAGATTGGGATCAGTATGATTTATATATTTCAGATCATCGTCCTGTAATATTGTCAATTAATATTAATTAGTAATTGATTTCCATATAAAATCTGCAATTCTAATTTTTGTATCAACTTCAGACTTCATTTTTTGTCCAGATGATGAAAAAATGGTGACCTGATTAGTATCTACATCAAATCCCTTATCAATGTTATTAGCAGTATTTAGAACAATAAAATCTAACCCTTTTTCTTTCATTTTATTAAGTGCATTTTTTTCTTTGTTTTCTAATTCTAGTGCAAAACCAATTATAGATGCAGATGTTTTAGGTGTTATTTCTTTTAGAATATCAATGGTTGGGACTAGTTCAATTTTCAAAACTTCTGATGTTTTTTTTAATTTTCCTTTATACGATTTATTTAACTTATAATCTCCAACTGCAGCATTCATAACAAGATAGTCAACTTCGAGCTTTTTATTTATTTCATTTAACATCTCATCGGCAGTTTTAATATTAATAGTTTTAATTCCAGAAAGGGTTTTTAATCTTGTTGGACCTGTAATAAGAGTCACTTCCCCACCTAAATTACGGGCAGATTCAGCAATTGCAAATCCCATTTTACCACTAGATCTATTTGATATAAAGCGAACACTATCCAAGGGTTCTTGAGTGGGCCCAGCTGTTACTAAAATCTTTTTATTTTTTAGTGGTAGCTTAATGTTAAAAGCTTCTCTTATAACATTTAAAATTAATGAATTATTTGGCAGCCTGCCTCTACCTTCATGAAGGCTGGCCAACTTACCCTCTTCAGGCTCAACAACAATTTTGTTTCTGTCTCGCAAATTTTTAACAGACCCTATAATAGCTTTATTCCTCCACATTTTATAATTCATTGCAGGAAAAAAAATAGTAGGTTGTTCACATATTGAAAGTGAAAGAGACAGTGCATCATCCGCAATACCATTAGAGGCTTTCGATAAAATATTGGCAGTTGCAGGAAGAACTAAAACAAGATCTACCTTAAAGGCTAAGTTGATATGCTCTAATCCCGGGTTTGGATTTTTATCAAAAATACTATCTATAATAGGATTATTGGTAAGTGCTGCAATTGTAGTTTTTCCTATAAATTCCAATGCAGATTCTGTCATAATTGCTTGTACATTAGCTCCTTCTTTGCGAAGTATTCGAATTATATCACATACTTTATAAGCGGCAATTGAGCCTGTAATTCCAATTAAAATATTTTTATTCTTTAGCTCTTTCATTTCTTATAACATACCATCAAGCCATCACGAATAGGCAAAAGAGTATTAAAAACCCGTGAATCTTTTTGTATATATTGTGCAGTTTTATTCAATATTTTAGAATTAGCATCTTTTGGATTAATAACTTCTCCACTCCAAAGCATGTTATCTAAAATAATAACCCCTGATTTTTTAACTAGCATAACAACTCTTTTGTAGTATTCTAAATAATTTATTTTATCTGCGTCAATAAAAGCAAAATCAAAAGAATTCACCTTAAAACCTTCTATTGTATCTATAGCAGCACCACAATGAACAAATATATTGTTTTCAAGCGATGCCGTTTTTATAAATTTTTTTGCAGTTTTTGCGTGATCTTTTGCAATTTCACATGTATGAATTTCGCAATTAGGATTATCCATTGCCATGTTAATAGCAGAATAACCTGTAAAAGTACCGATTTCTAATATTTTCTTTGCATTTATAGATTTTAGTATTAATTGAATAAAATTACTAACAATAGAGCCTGAAATCATTTGAGGTATTTTTTCATTATTAAATGTATATTGATAAATTTCATTTAAAATCTTTGATTCTTGGTTAGAATGTTTAGTACAATATTCTTCAATTTTTTTATCAATAAACTTCATTTTTCTAGTAGTGTTTTCAATTTCCCACTTTGATTTAGCTCAACAAGGCTATCAAACCCTCCAATTGATTTTCCATCGATAATAATTTGAGGAACGGTCATTCCACCTGTTATATCTCGTAGTTTTTTTCTACTTATACCTTCTTTTTCAATATCAATTTCTTCGTATTTTTGATTTAATTGTGTGAGTAGGTTTTTAGCTAGAGTACATGGATGACACCAGCTAGCACTATAGATTTTAATTATTTTACTCATATTATTGTAAAGCTTTTCATTGAAATAAATTATAAAGAATATAAATTAGTATAATCAAATATGTAAGGATTTAATTATGTTATTAAAAGTTGGAGATAAAGCACCAGAATTCTGTTTGTCTGACTCAGACAACAGTAATATCTCATTATCAGATTTTGAAGGAAAAAAGGTAGTTCTATGGTTTTTCCCTAAAGCAAATACTCCAGGATGAGTTGTTGAAGGAAAGGGATTCCGTGATGAATTTGAAAAATTTAAAGAAAAAAATATGATAATTGTTGGATGTTCTGCAGACCCCCCGTCTAAACAAAAAGTTTTTTGTGAAAAGCAAGATTTACCATACACAATGCTATGTGATGAGGATCATTCTATGTTAGAGGATTATGGTGTTTGGGGACTGAAGAAGTTTATGGGAAGAGAGTATATGGGCATTTCTCGTGTTACATATATTATATCTGAGGATGGAATAATTGAAAAAGTGTATCCTAAAGTCAAAACATCAAATCACGCTCAAGAAATTTTAAATGATTATTAGCAAATAAAGGAAAATTATAAATGAATCAAGAGTCTTTAATGAAGAAATATAAAAATGTACTAGCAGCAGTAGTTGTTGTAGTTATAATTATAGTAGGTTTTAATAGAAATCAGAAAAATAATAAACAAGACCCTCTAAAAGTTCAAACTTATATATTGGATAACGGATTAACCGTTTATTTAAATGAAGATCATAATACAACGAGTGTTTTTGGTGCAATTGCTGTAAGAGGAGGAAGCAAAAGAGATCCTAAAGATGCAACTGGAATAGCTCATTATTTAGAACATCTTTTATTTAAGGGCACAGAACAGATGGGAACTATCGATTTTGAGTCTGAGAAGATTTTTTTAGATAGCATTGAATTCAAATATGAAGAATTAGGACAAACATCTAACGAAAAGCAAAGGTTAAAAATTCAATCAGATATAAACAAATTATCATTAAAAGCATCAGAATATGCTATACCTAATGAATTTGACCGAATTATGGAAAGCATCGGTGGAAGCTGGGTCAACGCTTATACTACTCCAGATGCTATTGTATATCTTAATAAATTTCCAGGGGATCAAATAAATAAATGGCTTGAAATATATAGTCATCGTTTTGTAAATCCAGTATTTCGACTTTTTCAATCAGAGCTTGAAACTGTTTATGAAGAAAAAAATCGAAGTCTAGATAGTTTTTTTAGACAGCTTTTTGAAGCTTATTTTGATAAGTTTTTTAAAAATCACCCATACGGTCAACAAACCACACTAGGATCAGTTGAACATTTAAAAAATCCATCGCTTAGTAAAATGAAACAATATTTTGATGATTATTATGTAGCTAATAATATGGCGTTAATTATTACAGGAGATATTGATGTTGACAAAGTATTGCCCATTATTAAAGAAAAGTTTGGAGGTTGGAAAAGGGGTAAAAATCAATCACCAGTAAATATTAAAGAAGAAGATTTTAAGGGACGAGAATTTATTTCAAAAAACATGACCCCTATCAAAATAGGAACTTTAGGATTTAGAACTGCTCCTGCTGCTCACAAAGATAATTTAATTCTAGAGGTTTGTTCGGGTCTATTAACGAATGAATCAAGGACAGGTTTGATAGATGAATTAGTTATAAATGGAAAAATTCAGGATGCTGGAATTTACAATATGGACTTTGTCGATCATGGTGGCACTATGTTTTATTTTGTTCCAACACAAGGAGGTCAATCTTTAGGAGATGCTGAAGCTTTATTAATGTCACAAGTTGAAAAGCTTAAAAGGGGAGATTTTAGTGATCAAAGCTTCAATGCTTTAAAGCTATCTATGATTCGCCAATATGAAGAAGCATTAGAAAACATGGAAGGCAGATTATTTAGTCTAATTGATACATATATTAAAGACTACAGTTGGAAAGATGTAATTGATTGGCCAAAAAAATTAGATAAAGTTTCTAAAAAAAATGTAGTTGAAATTGCTAATAAATATTTCAATGATAATTATTTAGTTATGCATTCAAACGAAGGCTCAATTGATAAATATAAATTAGAAAAGCCACCATTTAAACCTGTTATTCCTAAAAATTCAGAAGCTTCATCTCAGTTTGCAAAAGACCTAAAGCTAATATCAGAGGGAGAACTAAACTTACAGTTTATAGAATTTGATAAAGATATTAAATTTAAAGATATTAAAAAAAATGTTCATCTTTATCATACCTACAACCCAATTAATAGTATATTTAATCTTACTTTTCAATATGGTGTTGGAACCTTAGAAAATCCAATGTTAGATCAAACAGCTGATTTGCTTAATATGTTAGGTACAAGTACGTATAAATTTGATGATTTTAAAAAAGAGCTTCAGGAAATTGGAACGGCAATTTCTTTTAGTACAAGCAAAGATTATTTCAACATTAATATTAAAGGATTTGATAAAAATATTGTTAAATCATTAGAGTATCTATCTGAATTTATCAAAAATGTTAAAGGAGATGATGAAAAAATTAAAATTTTAGCTGATAATGCTAAAACAGAGCGGAAAGTTGAAAATGAAGAGCCATCAACAATTGGAGAAGCTTTAAGTGATTTTGTGATGTGGGGAGATCAGTCATATTATTTGAGGAGGCTAAATATTGGTGAGGTTGAGAACTCAGAATCTTCAGATTATATAGATGCTTTTAATAATGCCATGAAATATGAGCTAGATATTTTATATACTGGTCAAATAGATTTAGATACTTTATCATCACATATTTCTAGAATTTTAGTATTACCGGAAGATTCCTTCAAATCTAATTCTCCAGTAGATCTAATTCCTAGCAATATAAATAAAAACGTAGTGTATGTAATACATGATGGTAATGCTGTTCAAAGTCAAATATATTTTGGAATGGTTAGTAATCCAGTTAATCAAAAATTACGTAATCAAAGTAAAGCTTATAATAAATATTTTAGTGGTGGAATGAGTAGTATTGTATTTCAAGAAATTAGAGAGTTTAGGTCGCTCGCGTATAGTTCTTGGGGATATTTTAGAAGGCCATGGAGAAACAGTAATCCTGGTGTATTTATAGGTTATGTAGGCTGCCAGACAGACAAAACATTAGAATCTATTTCTACCTTTAAAGAAATTTTAATAAATATGCCTCAGAAACCAGAACGCATTGAACAAGTTCAGTCTAGCCTTATTAAGAGTATTAATTCAGAGAGACCTAATTTTAGAGCCTATCCTAGTATTGTATCTAATTGGAAAAAGATGGGTTACATTAATGATCCAAGAAAAAATCAAGTTGAATATTTTAAAAATATGTCTTTTTCTGAAATCGTTGATTTTCAAAAAAATCAAATTGCAGTCAAGCCCTTAGTGATAAGCATATTAACAGATACAAATCGTGTTAGTATGAAGGGCTTAAAACAATATGGTGAAATGATAATTCTGAATAAAAAAGATATTCTTAATTAGGTAATAAAATCATTAATTACATCTTTTATTTTCTCTATGGAAACTCTAGATTGCTCCATAGTGTCTCTATTACGTAAAGTAACAGTGTTTTCCGATATTGTATCGTGATCAATTGTTATCCCAAGAGGAGTGCCTGCTTCATCTTGTCTGCGATAGCGCTTTCCTATTGAGCCCCCAGAGTCATAAAAAACACGGAAACTATTTTTTAAATCAGATGTTAGTTTTTGTGCAATCTCAGGCATCCCTTGCTTATTCATTAAAGGAAAAATTGCTACGTTAATTGGTGCAATTTTAGGTGATAATTTTAATACTGTTCTCTTGTCTCCATTTACTTCCTCTTCTTTATAAGCATCTGCAAGGACAGTTAATATAGCACGATCTACACCAGCAGATGTCTCTACAACAGCAGGCACAAAATGATTGTTATTGACTGTATCAAAGTAGGTTAATTTTTTACTGCTATGCTCCATGTGTTGGTCTAAATCATAGGTTCCTCTATCTGCTATTCCTTCTAGCTCTGACCACCCAAAATCAAATTTATACTCAACATCAAAACAGGCAGATGAATAATGTGCAAGCTCATCATCTGCATGTGCTCGTAAGCGAAGTTTTTCTTCTGCGATACCTAGTTTTTTAAACCAGGTCAAACGTTCTTCAGACCAATACTTTAACCATTTTTTAGTATCATCTTTATGGCAGAAAAACTCCATTTCCATTTGCTCAAATTCTCGTGTTCTAAAAATAAAATTACCTGTAGTTATTTCATTTCTAAATGCTTTTCCAATTTGAGCAATTCCAAATGGAAGTTTTTGTCGTGCAGTTGACTGTATATTTAAATAATTTACAAAAATACCTTGAGCAGTTTCGGGTCTCATATAAATCTCAGAACCGGATTCTTGAACCGGCCCCATATGTGTTTTAAACATTAGATTAAATTGTCTTAGATCTGTCCAATCGCCGATTTTTTTATTAAAAGGATCAACAACGCCGCAATTCTTCATAATGGCACCACTATTTTCTGAAGCCATTAGCTGTACGATAATTGCTTGATAAAGCTCATCTCTATTTTCATAATTATTATTTAGTTTAAAGTTTGTTAGTAAGGCTTCAATAATAGATACTTCCTGTTCATTTAATAGATGATCAACACGATATCGTTTTTTAGTTTCTTTATTGTCAATTAAAGGATCATGAAAATTTTCAACATGGCCACTTGCTTCCCATACTTTAGGGTGCATTAATATAGCAGAGTCCATTCCTACAACATTCTCATTTGCTGTAACAATTGACTTCCACCAAAGATCTTTAATATTTCTTTTTAACTCTACGCCTAGAGGTCCGTAGTCCCATGTTGATGCAAGCCCCCCATATATTTCACTGCTTTGAAATATAAATCCACGTCTTTTTGAAAGTGAGGTTAAAATATCTATAATTTTGTTGTTAGATTTAGGCATATTAATCACTTTTTCTTTTTTCTTTTAAATTTTGTGGGGCCTTTTGCTTTCTTTGCAGCTATAATTTCTTGGGCTGTATTAAGATCCATGGATTCAATTTCTTTATCTTTAGGGAAAGGTGCATTAATTTTTTGATTTGTTATATATGGCCCGTATCGACCTTTTTTAATTTCTATTTTATTGCCATCCTCATCCTTACCTAAATCCTTTATTACCTGAGGAGATTTGTTTTTTCTATTTTTTAGTAATTCAAGCGCTGTATTAAGATCCATATCAAGAAAGGTCGAATGCTCATAAACACTAGCATTAATCTTTCCGGCTTTAATGTATGGTCCATATCTTCCAATATCTAGAGTTATTATATCGTCAGTTTCATCCCATTTTCCTATTTCTTTAGGAAGACCCATAATTTTTTGTGCAATTTCAGGAGTCACATCTGATATTGCTTGTCCTGGCAGCAAAGATTTCATTTTTTTTTGACATTTTAAATAAGGGCCATATCGTCCAACTTTAAGAAAAATAGGTTCATTAGATTGAATATCTAAAGCAATAGGAACCTCACTTTTTTCAGATTCAGAGAATAATTCTAAAACTTTATCATTATTTAATTGATCTGGCGCAATATCATCATATACATTTGTTGTTTTTCCATTATTATCTATATATACGCCAAATTTTCCGATTTTTAATTCATATGTATCATCATTAATAGAGTACCGCTTAATTAGCTTTGATGTATTAATATCGATATCACGGTTTAAAAGATTATTAAGCCCTTTAACATTATCATCTCCAAACCAAAAACCATTTAAAAAATTAATATAATCTAACTTATTATTTGATATTTGGTCAAGGTTATCTTCAAGGCTCGCTGTATATTGCAAGTCTACTAGATCTTCAAAGTTAGACTCTAAGAATTGAACTACAGCATATGCAGAAAAGTTTGGAACCATTGCTCCATTTATTTTATTAATATATTTTAGTTGAATCTTATCCATAATTGTTGCATATGTTGATGGTCTTCCTATTCCTAGCGCCTCTAACTCTTTTACTAAAGATGCTTCAGTAAAGCGTCCAATTGGTTTTGTGAAGTGTTGTTTTCCATCAACAGATTTCATATTAAGACTGTCGTTTTTGTTTAAAATGGGAAGCGCTTTATCTTCTTCTTTTTTTGAATCGGTTGACTCATTATAGATAGATAAAAATCCAGGGAATTCAATAGTCTTGCCTCTTGCTTCAAATAGGCAATCACTTGCACTAATTGAAACAACAGTATTTATAATTTTTGCAGATTTCATTTGTGATGCAACCGTTCTTTTCCAAATCAAATCATATAATTTCCATTCTTTCTCATCTAATTTTGATTTAAGATGCTTGGGGTGAATAATATTTCCTGCAGGTCGTATTGCTTCGTGGGCTTCTTGAGCATTTTTTACTTTATTTTTGTATGTACGAGGCTTATTAGGAAGATTAGAAGGATTATCTTTTTTAATAATATTGCGTATTTGTTCAACAGCCTGATTTGCGATATTAATTGAGTCTGTTCTCATATACGTAATATACCCCGCCTGATATAGGTTTTGTGCTAAGCGCATAACATTTTTAGAGCTTGTATGCAGTTTTCGTATTCCATCTTGTTGCAAAGTAGAAGTTATAAATGGAGGATAGGGGTTTTGAGTATAAGGTTTCTTCTGAACATCAAGTACTTTCCAGTATGAGTTTTTAAGTTTTTCAATTATACTATTTGACAAGGTATTATCTAAAAGCATTTTGTCTTTTGTTGTTAGCTCTCCATTTTTTTTGTTGAAGTCTTTTCCTGTTGCGAGATTCTTGTTATTGCTTTTAAGTAATTTTGCCTCAAATTCAATATTGCTTTTTATAAGTTTTGCTGATATACTCCAATACTCACTTTTAACAAACCCTGAACGTTCTTTTTCTCTATCAACAACGATTTTAATAGCAGGGCTTTGTACTCGACCTGCCGATAAACCTGAAGCCACATTTTTCCAGAGTTTGTTTGAAACGGGAAAACCTAGCAACCTATCGATAACTCGTCGAGTTTCCTGAGCATTTACTAGTGAGACATCTATTTCCCGAGTATTATTAAATGAATCCAAGATTGCATCTTTGGTGATTTCATTAAACACTAATCTTTTTATAGGTATTGAAGGTTTTAATGCTTCAACAAGGTGCCAAGCAATTGCTTCTCCCTCTCTATCTGGATCAGTTGCAAGATATAGTTCACTTGCTTTATTTAGACAGGACTTTAAGTTTTTCAGATTTGCCCTAGATATTGTTTCTACATATGTAGTTTTAAAATTCTTATCAGGATCAATTCCTAAATCACTTTTAGGTAAATCTCGGATATGCCCTACTGATGCTTCAACGAGATAATTGTCACCCAAAAACTTTTTCAGAGTTTTTGCTTTGGATGGAGATTCAACAATAATTAAATGATAATCTTTTGCTGTCATATATATAAAAATTTATTAATCTTTAGGTGTAATCTCGCAAGGAATTCTTTTAAAGAGCAAAAAAAATATGATCAAATTAGAAGGAAATGTAAAAAAAATGAAAGCTGAAAATAAAGATGTAATTCAGTATTATTTTGTTTTATCTGGCCAAATTACACCTATAAATGAATACATTGGAGCAACAATTTCATTAAAATGGAATGGAATAATTAATTGTGTTAAATGTGGAAATAAAACCAAGAAATCTTTTTTTCAAGGATTTTGTTATCCGTGTTTTATAAACGCTCCAGAATCTTCAGAGTGCATATTAAGGCCAGAGCTTTGCCAAGCACATAAAGGAATTAGTCGTGATATGGAATGGTCTAAGCGTTATTGTCTAAGCAATCATTATGTATACTTATCGTTAACATCAGGAATTAAAGTAGGGGTTACACGATACTCCCAAATTCCTACTAGATGGATTGATCAAGGTGCGATTAAAGCATTAAAAATTGCTCGGACACCAAATCGGTATCTTGCAGGAGCTATAGAAGTAAAACTTAAAGATTTTGTTTCAGATAGGACATCATGGCAAAAAATGCTTAAAAACGATGTAGACAAGGAAACAGATTTATATCAATATCGTGAAACCTTAAAAAATAATTTATCGGCTGATTTAAAAGAATATATTTTAGATGTAGAAAATGAGCAATCTTTAAACTATCCTGTTGCCCAATATCCAGAAAAAATAAAAAGTATTAACTTTGATAAAGTTGAAAAGTACGAGGGGATATTAACGGGGATTAAAGGCCAGTATATATATCTAGATAATCAATATGTAGTTAATATGAGAAAATATTCAGGCTATTATTTTCAAATTAATTTATTATAAACAAAATTTCCACCGATTATTGTTCCCAATATGTCTGTTTTTAAAATTATATTGGGATCAATTTTTGTTATATCATTAGATAAAATTGTTAGGTCTGCTTTGTATCCTGGAATAATCTTGCCTTTTTCTTTTTCTTTAAATTCAGCATTAGCTCCCCAAGTTGTGAGCATTTTTAAGGCCTCAATTGGAGCAACTTTCTCGTGTCTTTGGAACCCTCGAGTAGGATACCCTTCATGATTTTGTCTTGTAATTGCAGCATAGAATTCAAATAGAGGGTTGCCTTCTTCTATTGGACAATCGGAGCCTCCAGCAACTTTTGCTCCTTTATTAATAAAAGATTTCCATCGTGATATGCGATGTAATCGGTGTTTTCCTATTCTTTCAGGTAGCCATTTCATATCACTAGTACAGTGACTAGGCTGCATAGATGGTATAATATGATTATCTACGACACGCCCTAAGTCATCAGAAGTAACCATTTGTGCATGCTCTATTCTCCATCGAGTATCACAGTTTTTAGTATATGGAGAATAGGTGTTAATTACAATGTTGTTGCCCTTGTCTCCAATAGCATGTGTGTTGAGTTGATAATTGTACTGATTACATCTTTTTGCTAGATCTTTAAACTCATTATGACTGATTAGAATCAGTCCACAATTATGAATATCATCAGTATAGGGTTCAAGTAGAGCTGCTCCACGGCTTCCAAGGGCACCATCAATAAATGCTTTAACTGACCGAATCGTATATTTATCAGATTCTAAGAAGCCATTTTTAAAAAATCTATCACATAGGTTGTAATCAGAACCATCTATCATTCCGTAGCATCTTATTGGAAACTTTTCTTCGGCAATTAATTCATTTATTGCATCTATAATTGTTTGGTTTTGCCATGCATCATGTACTGAGCAAATCCCTCTTTTTATAACAATATCTGCCGCTTCTTTAATCCACCTTTTTACATTTTCAAGAGTATTTTCCTGGTTTAGATGGCTAGTAATAGACATAGCATTATCAATAAGAATACAATTATTAATAATTTTTCCACCATCAGGAATTCCTTGTTCAGATGAATATCCAGCATCATCCAAGCATTTTTTATTAACCCACGTAGCGTGACCATCAATGCGTGTAAAAATAATTGGATTATTTGGAGCAATATCATTTAAAACATCCTCATTCGGAAAATCTTTGGAATCCCAAAGGTTTTGATCCCAGCCAAATCCAAAAATAATATCACCAGGCTTTTTATTTTCACACTCAGCAATCACACGTTTTTTTATTTCCTCTAAAGAGCACAATCCTTTTAATTGTACCATATCTAGGCGCTTTCCAAGATTACGTAAGTGAAAGTGAGAATCAATAAATCCTGGGATAATAGTCGCACCACCTGTATCAATTGTTTCAGCTCTATTGTTTGGATTATTAATAGAATATATGAGGCCATCTTTAATAGTGATTGAAGTTCCTAATGGAAATTCTTGGCTAAGGGTTATAACATTAGCATTGATAAGATTAAAAAAGTTTGAATACATTATATAAAATATAATCTTAAAGTCTCAAAATTATCAGTAGATTTTAATATGAATTTAATTTCTCAAAAAATAGATTTAAGAAGCGATACTGTTACATTACCATCACCTGAAATGTTGGATGCTGTAGCTTCAACAAAACTTGGAGATGATGTTTTTTTAGAAGACCCTACCGTTAACAATTTACAGAATAAAGCAGCTAAAATACTTGGTAAAGAAGAGGCTTTATTTGTTCCTAGCGGGACAATGGGTAATTTAGTATCTATTTTAGTTCACTGTTCACGAGGAGATGAGGTGGTTTTAGGTAATCAGGCTCATACATTTTTATATGAAGCAGGAGGAATTTCTGCTTTTGGGGGGATTCATTCTAGGCAGCTTAGGAATCAAGATGATGGGACAATTGATATTAGCGATATTAAAGAAGCTATTCGTGAAGTAAATGTTCATTTTCCACCAACGACATTGATTTGTCTTGAAAATACGCACAACCGCTGTTTTGGAGCGCCCATTGCTGCAGATTATATGAAAGAAGTTAGAAATATTGCACAAGATAATAGCTGTAAAGTTCATCTTGATGGTGCAAGAATTTTTAATGCAGCCGTTGCGCTTGGACTAGATGTTAAAGATTTAACTAAAGATGTTGATTCGGTTACATTTTGTTTATCTAAAGGATTGTCTGCTCCAGTTGGATCTATTATATGTGGAACTGCAGATTTTATTAATAAAGCGCGTCATGTTCGTAAAGCTCTTGGTGGAGGAATGCGTCAGGCTGGTATTCTTGCAAGATTTGGAGAGATTTCTCTAAATTCTATGATATCACAGATTAAAATAGATCATAAAAATGCACAAAATCTTGCAAAAGGTTTAAGTAATATAAAAAGTGTTAATATAGAATTAGAAAAAGTACATTCAAATATCATTTATTTTAGATTAAATCAAAACAAAATTCATCTATCTGAGAACTTGGTTAAGATCATGGAAGATAAAGGAATAGTTTTTTTTGAAGTTAGTCCAAATCGTTATAGATTAGTAACACATTATGGAATTGATTCTGAACACATTAAAAAAGTTGTAAAGACTTTTGAAGAAACACTATGAAAGAAAGAATAACCCCTAAAAGTAAAGATTATAATAAATGGTATACTGACATTATAACTAAAGCAGAGCTTGCTGATTATGGGCCTGTTAAAGGTACAATGGTTATACGGCCGTATGGATTTGAAATTTGGGATATATTGAAAAGTTCATTTGACAAACGCTTTAAAGAAACAGGTCACAAAAATGCTTATTTTCCATTATTTATCCCAAAATCTTTTTTAGCAAAAGAAGCAGAGCATGTTGAAGGGTTTGCAAAGGAATGTGCTGTTGTTACCCATTCTAGATTGAAGAATAATGAATCAGGAGACGGCTTAATTGTTGATCCAGACTCTAAATTACAAGAAGAAATTATTGTTAGACCTACATCTGAAACCGTCATATGGTCAATGTATAAAAAATGGATTCATTCATATAGAGATTTACCAATTTTAATTAATCAATGGGCAAATGTAGTTAGGTGGGAAATGAGAACTCGTTTATTTTTAAGAACAAGTGAGTTTTTATGGCAAGAGGGACATACTGCACATGAAACAGAGCAAGAAGCTTTAAAAGAAGCAAAAGATATGTTGAATATATATAAAGAAGTGGTTCAAAATCAAATGGCAATTCCTGTACTAACTGGGACTAAATCAAATTTAGAAAAATTTGCAGGAGCAGAAGAAACATACTGCATCGAAGCAATGATGGGAGATAAAAAAGCTTTGCAGGCAGGGACATCACATTATTTAGGTCAAAATTTTTCTAAAGCATTTGATGTAAGATTTCAAACTAAAGATAATAAAGAAGATTTTGTATATGCAACTAGTTGGGGGGTTAGTACTCGTCTAATAGGTGCACTTATAATGGTTCATGGAGATGATAAAGGCTTAAGATTACCTCCTAATATCGCTCCAATTCAAGTAGTTATCGTGCCTGTAATAAACAAAGACTATAATCAAGATACATTTGATTCTTATAAGAGAAATCTTATATCAAAACTAGAGTCTAATAAAATTAGATATTATGTAGATGATAGAGAACAATATACACCAGGTTATAAATTTAATGAATGGGAAATGAAAGGAGTTCCTATTAGAATTGAGATTGGTCCAAGAGATATGAATAATAACGAGGTTGTTCTAGTAAGAAGAGATCAAAATAAAAAAGAAATTTTACCAATTAATAACTTATTTGATAAAATCGAATTATACTTAAATCAAATTCAAAAAAGCTTGTTTAATCAGGCTCAAGAATTTCAAGAAAACCACACATTTGTTGTTTCTAATTATGAGGAATTTAAAAATCAAATTGAAATTGGTGGTTTTATAAAATGTGGCTGGGGTGGATCTGATTTAACTGAGAAAAAAATAAAAGAAGAAACCAAGGCAACTATTCGATGTATTTTATCAAACCAAACGCATTCAGAAAATTTATGCATATATTCTAATAAGCCAGCTAAATATGAAGTTATTTTTTCAAAGTCTTATTAAGTGATTATAAAGTCTAACGCAATTGTTATTAATTCTTTTTCATATGGCGAATCAAGCATAATAAGTAGATTGATTTTAGATAATGGAGAAAAAATATCAATAATAATAAAAGGTGCAAAAAACATAAAATCAGGAAAAGTTGCACTATTTCAATCTATGAATTTAATTAATATTGATTATTATCATAAAAATACAAGAGATATTCAGTTGTTTAAAGAAGGAAGTTTAGTTAATGGCTTTCTAAATATAAAAAAACACTTTGAATCAATTAAATATGGACTTTGTATAATTGATTTCATTAATAAAGCCTTGCCTAAACAATATAAAGATAAATTAATGTTTGATATTGTATCAAATTCTTTATCAAGGATAAATAAAAGCCAAGACTCTAAAATAGTTTTTATTCTTTTTCTTATCGCATTTAGTCATTATAATGGATATAGCATCAATAACTTTAAATTTAATCAATTAAGCTCTGATGAAGCGCTTGAACTATTTATTAATAATCATGAAAAAAATAGCTATTTAATAATAAAAAATTGTATGATTAATGTTGATTTAAATAAAGTAATTGAAAGGTTGTTATCCATTATTAAATTACATATTCCAGAAATGAAAAATGTAAAATCATTAAAATTTATTAATTAAACATGGGTATTACTCCAAACTTTGATTCAAATAATTATGAATTAAATCAAGATTCTAAAGTAGGCGTTATGCTTATACATGGGTTTGCAAGCACAACATTTGAAATGAGTTCTTTAAGAAATTTTTTAGCTCAAAAAGGTTTAAGGGTCTCTGCCAGAAATTTACCAGGTCATGGTACAACAGTTGATAATTGTAATGCCACCAAATATGAGGAATGGCTAACTGCAACAGAACAAAATTTAGCTGAGCTATCTAATGATTGTGAAAAATTGTATGTTGTTGGTTTTAGTATGGGCGCGATTTTAGCATTAAACTTAGCAACATTATTTCCAATTGAAAAATTAGTCGTTGCCTGTCCTGTAATGAGCTTTAAAAATTCATTTGAGGTTAATGTTCTGGTTCGACTTTTTAATAAAATAATTGTTAAAAAGGACAAAAAAAAACACCATTCTGAATATAAAAATATTAAAAATTATAGTGGGTATGATCAATACCCTTTAATTGCTTTGAATGAATTTAGAAAATTAAATAATTTTGTTTTTAAAAAATTAAATAAAGTTAAATGTCCATTATTGTATATACATAGCAAGAAAGATAGGTTGTCACTATCAAAAAACATTGATTTGATTATGAATAATGTAAAATCAAAAGACAAACAAAAACTTATACTTAATAATACCACTCATCATATATTTTATGATAATCCAGAAAGAGAATTGTTGTTAAGTACAATTTATAAATTCATTTCTTAAGCCACTATTTTACTGAAATTAATTCAACATCAAAAATCAATGTAGCATTGGGAGGAATTACGCCTCCTGCGCCTTGAGCTCCGTATCCTAGATTTGGTGGAATAATTAGTTTTGCTTTTGTCCCTACATTAAGTAGCATAATTCCCTCATCCCAACCTTTTATTACTCTTCCAGATCCAATTGGAAAGTCAATTGGTTGATTTCTATCATAAGATGAGTCAAACTTTTGTCCATTAATAAGATAGCCAGCATAGTGAACAGAAACTGTTTGGCCTGATTTTGGTTTTGAACCATTACCTTGCTTTATAATTTTATACATTAATCCGCTATCAGTTTTTTTAGCATCTTTAGTTAAATCTGCTAATTCTTTTTCTTTTTTTTCTTTTTTTTCTTTTTCTCTAATAGCTGCTTTTTTCTTCTCTTCTGAAAAAACTAAAGGAGCATCAAAAGAAGTAGCCTTCTTTCCATTTCTAATAATTTTAACAGTTTCTATAACGTCATTTTGTTCAATAGAGTCAACAACATCTTGTCCAGAAATCACATGCCCAAAAACAGTGTGTTTCCCATCTAGCCATGGTGTTTCTTTATGTGTAATAAAAAATTGACTTCCATTGGTGCCTGGACCAGAATTTGCCATTGAAAGAATACCTGGACTAGAATGGGTTAATTCTGGGTCAATTTCATCTTCAAACTTATAGCCTGGCCCACCTCTACCTGTTCCATCGGGGTCACCGCCTTGAATCATGAAGTCAGATATGACTCTGTGAAATTTTATTCCATCGTAAAAAGGCTCTCCTAAAGGTTTTGCTGTATTTTCAATTTTACCTTCTGCAAGACCAACAAAATTTGCCACTGTCATTGGCGTCTTTTCAAATTCTAATTTTAAAAGAATAGTGCCCTTGCTTGTTTTTAACTCAGCTTGCATTGAATCTCCTTTGCTTATGTTTAAAAATAATAATAAAATAACGATTAATTTTTTCATTTAGACCTCCTCAACAATTGTTTGTACAAACAGCACTATATCAGATATGTTAAAGTCATTATCATTATTAGAGTCAATGATATAAAGCTGTTCATATGTTGGCGCTGTTTGACTAAAAATCAAATCTACCATTAGAACAATATCAATAATATTTAAACTGTTATCGACATTTAGATCTCCAGCCAGTATTTGGTTCCAAAAATAGATTCTGCTTACTAATGTTGGATCAATAACAAAGGGGTTTAGATTTCCTTGTATATTAGCAATTAGGTTACTTCTGGTTATTTCGAAATCATCTGGAGGGTCATAGTTATTCCAATCTAATAAGATGTTTTTTTGTATTGAAAAAAAACTATCACCACCACTTTCTATTACTATTTCTTCATCAGAATATAAAGTATAAAAATAAAACATTCCTCTTGCAATATCTCCTTTAACATCTTCACGAGGTTCAAAAATTTGAGCAGTTGTGTTACGTTCACTGTATTGATCTATTTGTGAGTTTGGGATATTTGTAGATTCTACGTTTTGCCAATACCATTTATAGGTTTGATTATCGTTTGATTCTCCAAAAGGCATGTTCCCTCGAGCAGAATTTACATTTGATTTACAGGGCCTTAAGTGATGCATATCGCTTTTCTGAGGTTCTGAGATTGCTCCAAAACTTTGTGGCCAAGTATGTTCGCAGTTCATTCCATTATTATATAGGTGTGTGCTAGCATCAACTCCATTGGGAAGGTTAACTGAATAATTTGTATAAATTCCTTTTACAGAACCATTAATTCTATCAACGTTAGCATACATTACATCTCTAGCTTGATTATAGCCTAATGTTGTGTTTGGGGTGTAGTTGTTGATTATTAATGATTTTAAATCATCGCCAAAAACACCTTGAAACAAGATTTCAGAATGTATAATAGATACAATAATAAATAAAATAATTTTAGATTTCATGATAATAATAATTTAATTAATTATTTGTTATATTACTCTAAACTAATCTAAATAAAAAATGGAAATTAGACGTTCAAAAATAATCAATAGGTTTCCTTGGCTTAAGCAAAAAAATTGCAAGTATATCATTTCATCTAGTTATGAAGGGTTAATTTGTTCTTCTTTTTTAAATCATTTTTTAGACTGGAAGCTTGTAGGATATTATGATTTAGAAAAATTGTGGATTTCTGAAGAAGCTAAAAAAAATAAAAAAAATATCATTTGGGTAGATTTAAATATTCTTCCAATACAAGGTCGTGCTATTGGAGGACACATTGTTGCGCTTGATAACGAAATTCCTGGAGGTTTTAAAAGTTCTTGCAATCCAAATATATTAGTTCGATTATCATCAAATGATTTTAAATATAAATATCCATTTTCCACAATCATGTTTTTATTATGGCTGCATAATAAAAAGATATTAGATAGCGATGAATCCCGATTTGCTTTATTGCATGCAGATGACACGTGGTTAAAATATCAAAAATATAATTCAAATTGTAAGCTTTGGATTAATACTTTAAATGATTATAATTGGGGTTCAATTTTTGATAAAGCAAACAACAAATCATTTGAAAAAAAGATTAGCACGAAATATTACCCATATTTTCAATCAAAAAACTTTTTCAATCAAAAGGGGAAAATTAAAAGTCAGTTTTATAGTATAATAAGTAAACAACTTTGGTTTAATCCTGATTGGGATGAAGATATTATATTAAATATTTTGTCATATTTTGCAAAAAATCTTGAGTGGACCCCTCCTGTAATACCTACTATATCTGATCGAATTGATGGATTAAAGTCTAAAATGGACTTAAAAGAAATAAAGGCAGAAGGAATTAGCAATTTTGTTAAGACTAACAAGGTTTTTTCATATGCCATTCCTTCTAAAAAAACATTTAGTTACACTGTTTTTAATAAAATGAACCAAAATCCTATATATGAATGATTTATTAAATATTATCAAAAAATATGGTAGTCCAAAGGCTATTATTGACTATCCCAATAAAAATAATTTAAAAAAAATAATTTTAGATTTTTCTGATATCGTATGTATTAATGCAGACAACGTTTTTTTAATTAACAATGAAAAGAAAAAAGGAGATTGCTTAAAACTATGGCAAGAATATATTGATATTTGGAAAGCAGATACTAAATCAGACGATATTGCTGCTATTGGATTTTTTTCTTATGATTTCAAGAATTTAATTTATCCTGGTAAAAAATTTAAAAAATATAAATCAAGACAGGTTCCTTATTTGTGGTTTGCTAAGCCTAAAAATATTATTGAAATTGAAGACTATTCTTATAATAGCTGTAATCAAAAAATGATATTAAAAAAGGATATTAAGAATATTATTGATTTTGAAAAAATTATAAATAAAATAAAAGACTATCTATATTTAGGAGACACATATCAAATTAATTATACACAGCCAATTTCTTTTGATTTTTTTGGAGATCCTCTTTCTTTATATATGAAAATAAAAGAAACAGCCAATCCTAAATACGGAGTATACTTAGATGTTAATAGGTTTCAATTTTTAAGTTTTTCACCAGAAAAATTTTTTATTAAAAATAAAACATCCATTGAAACCTATCCTATAAAAGGCACAATATCTAAATCCAATATTGAAAAAGATGATAAAATTCAAATTAAAAAGTTATTTAACAGTGAAAAAGATAGAGCTGAGCATTTAATGATTGTTGATTTACTTAGAAATGATATTGGTAAAATATCAAAGTTTGGAACAGTTAAAGTGGAGAAATTATTTTCGATAGAAACATTTGAAACAATTCATCATATGGTTTCAAAAATTGTTGGTAATATTAGAGATGAAGTAACTGAAATTGATATTATTAAAGCATTATTCCCTGGAGGGTCTATAACTGGAGCACCTAAGTTTAAATCTGTCCAGATTATAGATGACATAGAGGAATATAATAGAGGAATATATACAGGCTCTATTGGTACAATTAATGGAAATGGAGATATGGATTTTAATATATGTATAAGAACAATGACAATTAATAATAATAGAGCTATATATCCTGTAGGTGGTGGTATTGTTTGGGACTCTGAACCTCAGTCTGAATACTCAGAGGCCAAGAATAAAGCAAATATTTTAGAATATTATAATGAATAATTATATCTACTATATTAATGGCCAATTTGTAAAATCGATAGATGCAAAAATATCATTTAGTGATGGAGCTTTTCAAAGAGGAAATGCGATTTTTGAAACCATTCGATTTAATAAGGATTGTTTATTCAACATTGATAATCACATTAAAAGGTTAAATAATGGGTTGAAATATCTTGAGTTTAATATAAAAGAAACTGATGCTTCTTTAATTAATCTTATTAAAAAAGTTATTGCAAAGAATGAATTAGCTTATGGCGCAATCAATATAATAATTAGCAAAGACTTTGATATTAATAATCCTTTTGCTACAAACACGAATCTTTATATTTCTATTAGGCCTATTAAAGATTTAGAGCATGGTCCAGTTAAGGTAATTTTTTTAAACGAGTGGGAATTCCCAATAATTAGATTTAAATCCCCCATTAAAACAAACAATTATGTTGGAAATATCAAGGCATTAATGGTTGCTAAAAAAAACAATGTTTTTGATGCGGTTTTTATAAATAAAAAAAATCAAATAACGGAATCAACCATGAGGAATATATTTTTTATTAAAGATAATGTTTTGATCACTCCATGTATATCGTTGGGTATCTTGCCTGGGACAACTAGACAATTAGTAATTAATTTAGCTCATGAACTTGGCTATGATTGCAAAGAAAAAATAATTAAATTTGATGACATTCAGAATATGGATGAAGCTTTTTTAACATCAAGCAGTTACGGTGTAATATCTTGTTTCTGGAGTGGCTGGAATAGTAATTTTAAATTAACAAATAAAATAAGAGAATCATTAAAACAGAAATTATTTAAAGGATTCTAAGTTGAGCGAATTAAAAGCAAAGAGAATATTTAACCCTGAAAAAGATGAATCTTCATCTAGGATAATTTCAGACTTCGTTGGCAACACCCCATTTGTCAGGTTGTCAGAAAAAATTTATGCAAAACTTGAGTCTGTTAATCCTGGAGGATCAATTAAAGATAGACCTGTCAAGTGGATTATTGATCATGCTGAAAAAAACAGGTTATTAAAACGGGGAGATACAATAATTGAAGCAACAAGCGGAAACACAGGCATTGCATTAGCTATGATTGGTGCAGAAAGGGGCTATAATATAAAAATTGTTATGCCCTCTGACATGTCTGTAGAAAGAAAGGTACTTTTAAAAATGTTTGGTGCAGAACTAATTGAAGTTAAGGAAGGTGATTTTGATGAAGCTATAGCTTTGAAAGATGATATCGTTTGTCAAAAAGGTTATTTCTCTTTAAATCAATTCAATAATCCTCTTAATGTTGATTGTCATTATAAAACAACTTTTAAGGAACTTTTAAATCATTCTCTGACAATAGGAAAATATATTTCTGCGTTTATATCAGGAACCGGAACTGGTGGGACTTTAATGGGTGTTCAAAAAGGATTCTCTGAATTTGATAATAGGGTCAAAATGATTGCAGTTGAACCGGCTGAATCTCCTGTTATGAGTGGAGGCAAGAAAGGTCTTCATGGGATTCAAGGAATTGGAGATGGATCAAAGTTTTTAGTTGACTTAAGTAAAGTAGATGAAATAATTCAAATTTCTACCAAAGATGCAAAAGAAAGGTGTAAAAGGCTAGCTTTAGATGACGGATTATTAGTTGGGATATCTGCTGGTGCAAATATATTGGCAGCTGAAAGATGGGTTGAAAAAAACAATCCTTCTGGAATAGTTTTTACAATTTTATGTGATCGTGGAGAACGATATTCTAGTATGCTTTATTAAATAATTCTTCAATGAAACCTAAAGATAGAATATCATTTTTAATTAATGAAATAGAGAAGCATAATTTTAATTATTATATTAAAAATAATCCTATTATAGCAGATTATGAATATGATTTACTATTAAGAGAACTTCAAGAATTAGAGATTAAATATCCAGAATTTATTCAATCTAATTCTCCAAATCAAAGAGTAGGAATAGAGCCATCATCATCATTTAATACTATTGAACATAGAACGCCTATGTTGTCACTTTCTAATGCGATGTCTAAACAAGAAATCATTCGTTTTAATACTCAAATAAAAAAATTATTAAATACACATGAGAGCATTGATTATGTAGCAGAGCCAAAATTAGATGGTGTTGCTATTGGAGTTGTTTATGAAAATGGAAAATTTTTATATGGATCAACAAGAGGAGATGGTCGTTTTGGAGAAGATATTTCTTCAAATATAAAAACAATAAAATCAATTCCGTTGAGTCTATATGGAGAGTATAAAATTCCTAATTTTCTTGAAATAAGAGGAGAGGTTTTTATAAGGCATTCTGATTTTAAAAAGCTCAATAGAAGAAGATTAGAAAAAAATGAAAATATTTTTGCCAATACAAGGAACTGTGCTTCTGGAAGTTTAAGACAGCTAGATCCTAAGATAACTGCATCTAGACCACTAGTGGTTAATTTTTATGGAGCAGGACTTATTAAAAATAGCGGTATTGATTCACAATATAAATTAATTAATGCTTTGCCTAGTTGGGGTTTGCCTACCAATCCTTTAGTTAAAAGAGGAACAGGAATTGATTTTTTATTAGAGTATTATGATACGATAGAAAAAATAAGAGCATCTTTAGATTATGATATTGATGGAGTTGTTTTTAAAGTCAATTCATTTAGACTACAAAAATTGCTTGGTAGTAGAAGTCGTGCACCCAGATGGGCTATTGCAGGAAAATTAAAAGCAGAGCAAGGAACGACAATTATTTTAGACATTATCCCAAGTGTAGGACGAACCGGAGCTATTACGCCTGTGGCAAATTTAGAGCCAGTTAGTATAGGAGGCGTTACCATATCAAATGCAACACTTCACAATCAGGCTGAGATTGATCGTAAAGATGTAAGGGTTGGAGATACTGTAATTGTTCAAAGAGCAGGAGATGTTATTCCTGAAGTAGTTAAGATAATTTCTTCAAAAAGAAAAATCAATTCAAGTGCATATAAATTACCAAAAGTATGTCCATCGTGTGAATCAGTTCTTAAAAGAAAAGATTATGAGGCAGTATTAAGGTGTGAGAATATAAATTGTTTTGATCAACAGAAAGGAAGGATTAAACATTTTGTATCAAAGAATTGTATGGATGTTGATGGTTTTGGTAGCAAACTAATTGATCAGCTTGTTGATAATAAATTAGTTAACAATATATCAGATATTTTTTCTTTAAAGTTTTCAGAATTAATAAATATAGATAGAATGGCAGAAAAATCAGTTAATAATATTTTAAATGCAATTGAAAAATCAAAGAATACTCACTTGTGGCGTTTTATTAATGGACTTGGCATTAGAAATATTGGAGAAAATGGTTCAAAAATATTAGCTAAAAAATTTAAATCAATAGATCAATTATTTCAGATTAATATTGAAGATTTAAATTCTATTAATGAAATTGGAGATGTTATGGCTACATCAATTGTTGATTTTTTTAGTTTAAAAGATAATCAGAATATCATTAATAGATGTATTGATATTGGTTTGAAATTGAAAAATCAAGATGATTTTTCTAATCAATTAGAAGGTGTTAGTTTTGTTATAACAGGAAAATTAGAAAGCATGAGTAGAGTAGAGGTGAAGTTAAAGATAGAGTCTATGGGTGCTAGAGTTGTATCAACCATTAGCTCAAAAACAGATTACTTGGTTTGCGGTACAGCTCCTGGTAAAAATAAAATAGATAAATCTAAAGAGCTAAATATTAGAATAATTAGTGAGGAAGAATTAATAGATTTAACTAGTATGTGATTAAAATCACATATTTGAAATAGTATGAAATCTATTATATTAATTGTAGAATATTTTTTGTAATTTGTTTGTGTATGCAAATAGAACACATAAATCTTATCACGTTAGTTTTTGACAACAATTCTATTAATTGTTGTTGTGGAGGAGGTTTGTAGCCTAACGATTAGGATTCTGTGTTGTTAAAAATTCCCCTTTTCGTTAGTTCGGAAAGGGGTTTTTTTTATTTATAGAAGATACCTCCTTGAATAAAAAGAAACCTCCTAATAAAAAAGCGCTTTTAATAAAGCGCTTTTTTATTTTCATTATTTCCTCGCCCATTTTGTATAGATTGCATCATCAGATAATTTCTGAGTCTTTATTTTTGTGAAGTCTTTTTTTATTTGTTTCATAGATATCGATAAAAAGGTGTCAATCCCATCTTCTTTAAGATGTATAATTGTTATGTGAAGGTAAGAGGCTTTTGAATAAAAATTATTATAAAGACTACGTCCTCCAATCACAAAAAGTGTATCAATTTTATCAGCTTTTAAAGCATTTAGACAATTCTCAATATTAGTATATGTTTCTACGTTATTGTTTTTTTTGCTTGATAAAATGATGTTGCGTCGTTTTGGAAGCGGTTTAAAAGGAAGTGAATCCCACGTTTTACGCCCCATAATAATTACAGAATTAAGAGTTATTTTTTTGAAATTTTGTAAATCTTCTGATATATGCCAAGGTAGCTTGCCCTCTTTGCCTATTCCTCCATTTTCATCTTGTGCCCATATGAGTTCAACATTCATATTAAACAGCAACAGGAAACTTTATAACTGGATGGTGTTTATAATTTATTAGTTCAAAGTCTTCAAACTTTAAATCCCAAAAAGGTTTGTTTTTAATTTTAAGGGTTGGTAATTCGTAGGGATTTCTTTTAACTTGTTTTTTTAATCCATCAATATGATTTTGGTATATATGAGCATCATTAATATAGTGAGAAAATTCACCAAGCTTAAGATTGGTTTCTTGAGCTATCATTTGAGTAAGAGTTGCATAACACGCAAGATTAAAAGGAATGCCAAGAGCTATATCTCCACTTCTTTGCGTAAGATGACAGTTTAATTTTCCATTACAAACATTAAAAATAAAAAAAGCATGGCAGCTTGGAAGGGCAATTTCATCTAAAACCGATGGATTCCATGCAGTGACAACCATTCTTCTTGAATCCGGACTATTTTTAATCAGATTAATAACTTCCTTAATTTGATTTATATGTGTTTTTTTTATTGAGCCATCTTTTTTTTGTTTTATTTTTTCCCAATTAACCCATTGATAGCCATACATTTTTCCTATTTCCCAGTTTTTTTCTTTAGATGTCCAAGCATCCCATATTTTTGTATGTTTGCGAAGATTGCGGATATGCGTTTCTCCTTTTAAATACCATAAAAGCTCATGTATGATTGAATTAAAAAAGACTTTTTTTGTGGTAATCAATGGAAAGCCTTTTGATAAATTAACTTTATAGTGGAATCCAAAATACATTAATGTATTTGTTCCCGTTCTATTTGTTTTTAATTGACCTTTTTCTAAAACTGTGTTAACTAAATCAATATATTGTTTCATTTATTTATGCTTTATCAGCAGGCCCAGAGTAGATTTGCCTTGGACGATTAATTTTAGTTTTTGAATCGACAATCATTTCTCTCCAGTGAGCTAGCCAGCCGGGCAATCTGCCAAGTGCGAACATTACTGTAAACATATTGGTAGGTATTCCCATTGCTCTGTATATTATTCCAGAATAAAAATCAACATTAGGGTATAATTTTCTAACTATAAAGTATTCATCGTTTAAAGCAACACGTTCAAGTTCTTTGGCAATTTCTAATAGAGGATCTTGTATTTTTAATTGATTTAAAACTGAAGAAGTAGCCTCTTTTAATATACGTGCACGCGGGTCATAGTTTTTATATACTCTATGTCCGAATCCCATTAATCTAAAATCACTATTTTTATCTTTGGCCATACTGACATATTTTTTATAATCGTCTCCATCTTTATGTATTTTTTCTAGCATTTCTATTACTGCTTGGTTAGCTCCACCATGTCTTGGGCCCCATAATGCAGATATTCCTGCTGATATTGTTGCAAATAAATCAGCGTAGCTGCTTCCAGCCATTCTTACTGTTGATGTTGAGCAATTTTGTTCATGGTCAGCATGCAATATTAATAGTAAATTAAGAGCATCTGCCATAACGCTATTATTGTGAGAGTCTAATTCTGAATCTGAAAACATCATGTGTAAGAAATTCTCAACATATGAAAAGTTTGCATCAGGATATATAAAAGAGAGGCCATGTGATTTCCTGTATGAGTATGCTGCAATGGTTTTAACTTTTGCTAGTAATTTAACAATGTTTTCATCAATTTTTTCTAGCTCATGACTATCGCTATTTGGATGAAATACAGAAAGAGCTGTAACCATAGACGATAAAATAGCCATAGGATGAGCGCTTGATGGGAACCCATCAAAAAATCTTTTCATATCTTCTGGAATTGTGGCATGTTTTCTTATAGATAAACGGAACTTTTCTTTTTCTTCTTTTGATTTGGAGTCGCCATAAATCAAAAGGTGAGAAACGTCAACAAAATTTGAGTTTTTGCAAAGCCAATCGATAGGGTAACCTCTATAATTAAGAATTCCTTTTTCTCCATCTATAAAGGTTATTTTACTAATACAAGAGCCTGTGTTTGCATATCCAGGGTCCATAGTAATATATCCAGTTTCAGATCTTAGTTTTTCAATATTAATTGCTTTTTCTTGCTGTGTACCCTCGATTATATCTAAATCAACTTCTTTTTTTCCAATAATTAGTCTTGCTTTTGACATTGTTTCCATCCTTTAGTGAACCATTCATTAAAACTGATTTAAATTTAATGTTTTTTAGGATTAATAGTTACATTTTTATCGGTTAAATTAAAAAATTTCATGAGAGGTGTTGAAAAAACCAGTTGACAAAATAACACAACATAAAGTATATTTTTAGTGCAAGTTTAGCATATCTTGTGTCTTTTAAGATTTTCTTTTCGACGAGGAATTCTTCTTAAAAAAAAAAATTTCCAGAGTTGTTTTTGGAATTTATCTTTCTTTTTTGGTAGGCGTGTTCTATCCAGATTAGTTTGAGGTACATATATTAGCAAAGTTGTTTTATATTTTTATAAAGGGGAAAAACAATGTCAGATTTTTTAAGTATGTTTGACTACCAGGGAAAGACAGCTAGAATTCTTGGGAGGCAAAAGATTAATACGTATCAGAGTATATATAATTTTCTTTCTGACCAACAAAAAAACAAGAGCATACCTACTCATGATGATTATTTGGGCGATAATGAACTAGCTTGTAATATTTATAAAGAAAAATATTATTTAAAAGATTTGGAAAATGAATTAATAGAAAAATGCCCAGAAGATGTTTTCAAACGGTTAGCTTCCTTTTTATCATCCGTAGAGTCTGGAAAGTCTAAGCAAAGACAGTGGGCTGAAAAATTTTATAAAGAATTATACCATGGCCATTTTGTTCCAGGGGGGCGTGTTTTAGCTGGAGCTGGTGATATTTATAGGATAAAAACGCTTGCTAACTGCTTTGTTACACAAATACAAGAAGATGATATTGATTCTATATATAAAGCTGCTTTTGAATGTGCTAGGACATATTCTTATGGCGGAGGCATAGGTGTCGATATATCGAGTTTAAGACCTAAAGATTCAGTTGTTCATAATGCTGCAGACAGCTCTACAGGTGCTGTTTCGTTTATGGAGTTATATTCTCTAACTACAGGTTTAATTGGCCAAAGTGGAAGAAGAGGTGCTTTAATGTTAACTATTGATGTTAAGCATCCAGATGTGAAACATTTTATAAAAGTCAAGAAAATTCCTAATTGGGTTACAAAACAAATTGTTGAACAATGTAGTTGGTCAGGATTATTTAATCAAAATGAGTTAAGTGTTATTAAAAAGCAAGTCATGGAAAACACACAGGTCAGATTTGCTAATATTTCTATAAAAGTGACAGATGAATTTATGCACGCTGTTGATGAAGAAAGAAAATATGGGAAAGGTGAGTATATAGTTTATAAAAAATTGAATAATAAGTTAGTTAAAGAAGCAAAACAGAGTGAAAATACCCATTATTCAATAGGTATTCCATCTAAAGATATAGCTGAATATGAAGCTCTGAAAACTTTTTCATCTTTTTCAAAAATGCAGTCTTGGGTTTCTTCAAATTACAATACTAAAATTACAAAAAAAGATTTTAAAAATCCCAAAAATAGAGATGTTTTTGGTGATTATATTATTAGAGACAAAGATGAAAATCATTTAGCTGTTAGGCAGTCAGGCGATTTTTTGCTTTATTTTGATAGTGAAAACACTAATGAAGTAAGGGAGTTAATTAAAGCTAGAGAAATATGGGATCAGTTTATTGAAGGTAATTATAAAACAGCTGAACCGGGATTAATTTTTTGGTCAACTATGTCTAAGTATTCTCCATCGAATTATGTTGACAAGCCAATTATATGTACGAATCCATGTGGAGAAGTGCCTTTAGAAGATGGCGGTGCTTGTAATTTAGGGTCACTTAATTTATCTAGGTTTGTTGATAATGGATATGATGAAAATGCTACAATAAATTGGGATAAGCTTGCAGAATCAACATCTATTTTAACTCGATTTCTTGATAATGTTGTAAGTTGGAATGAAACACTTAATGCTTTGGAGAAGCAAAAGAAAGCTGCTTCAGAAACTCGTCGCCTTGGTCTAGGTGTAATGGGAGTTGCAGACATGCTAAATCAACTAGGTGTTGGGTATGATAGTGATGAAGCTGTACAAATTATGTTAAAAGTTATGGATTTTATAACAAATGCTAGCTACCAGGCTTCCGCTTCGTTAGCAAGTGAAAAGGGAGCCTCTCCTGTTTTTAATGAAAAAAAATACATGAAATGTCCATTTGTAGTAGAATCACTAAATATTAATACTCAAGAAGCAATCAAAAAAAATGGTCTACGTAATATTGCTATAATGTCTATTGCTCCAACCGGGACTATTTCTAATATTGTACTTTCATATAAATCTAATGATAAAAATTATATTGGTGTTTCAGGAGGGGTAGAGCCTATTTTTGCTACATTTTATAATAGAAGATCCGAATCTTTTAAAAATAAAACATTTAAAGTTTTTCATTCAACGATTCAGGCATATATAGATAAGAATGGTTTGAATAAAGAAATTGATAAATGTGAAACTGTTGAACAAATTGAAAGATACCTTCCAGAATTTTTAACAAGAACATCTCATAAGATAGACTCTAATAATAGAGTTGTGCTTCAGGGTGCAATTCAGAAATATATTGACCACAGCATATCTTCAACTATTAATTTACCTGAAGATGTAGAGCCCGAAGTTATATCAGACATTTATTTTGATGCCTGGCAAGAAAAATTAAAAGGTGTTACTATTTATAGAGAAGGGAGTAGATTTCCTATATTAAGTACCGTTGGAGAAATGACAGATTTTCAGCGTTTCCAAGAAAACAAATATACTTTATATGGTGAAGGCGATGAAAAGGGACAAGAAGTTAAAAGTGATGATATTATTAAATTGCCAAATGGTAAATTAACCACAGTTTATCATCATTTAAATCTTGCAAACGATAAAAAGGTAGATAAACAAAATTTAGTATCTAGTAAGGAATTAAAGTATGATTGAATTAAATAAATCTAATTTTAAGATTGAAAGAAATAAGACTGTTGATAAAAATCAAAAAGATTCAGGAGTTAAATTTCAGAAATTAGAAGTAATTAATAGGCCAAAGGTAGTAGATGCTAAGGTTTATAAATTAAAAAGTGCTTTTGTTAAAAATTCAGTTTTTGTGACTTTAAGCTATATGTCTGATAATGGAGTTATACGCCCTGTTGAGATATTTATTAATTCTAAAGATTTATCAAGATCCCACGAATATGTAATATTAACTCGTTTGATATCTGCTGTTTTTAGAAGAGGGTCTGATGTTATGTTTATTCTTGAAGAGTTACAAGGGATTTTAGATGCTGAAGGAGGTAGATATAAAGAAGGTAATTATTATCACTCTTTATATGGAGAAATAGCAGAAGTAATACAAGGTTTCTTTTATGATGTGGGAATACTAGATAAACCAAAACAAAGAGTTGTAAGTAATGATGGCTTAATAGACGATTCTCAAGATTTTTCTGCCAATTTAAATTTCAAAATATGTCCATCTTGTAATTCAAGAACATTGAAAGTTGAAAATGGATGCGATGTTTGTGTGCAATGTGGCTATAGCAAATGTGATAAATAAATTTTTTAAGAAGCATTCTTATATTCGCTATTTTTATTTTTTTTTCTTCTTTGGATTATTAATTAGTCAAGGTAGACTAAATTCACCTGTTAATAAAGATATAACACTTTTAATTAATCAAACTATGTTTAATGATTTATTTTCAAAAACGGGTGTTTTTGAAAAAAAAATTAATAATTTCAATATTAAGGTATCAAGTCCAATTTTTCTGTTCAATCAGGATAGTGGTAATATTAGTATTGATTTTCAGGTTGAAGGTAAAAATAAAATAATCAAATTTAAAAAAACCGTTAAATTTGATGTTACTCTAAAGTATAATTTGGACGATAATATTATAATTTTAAATGTGGAAAGAGCAAAAATAAATTTTGGTAACTTAATTGGAGATATTGATTTTTATAAATTGGTACCCAAAGATAGTTATACGTTCTCAGTACCAGAATTTAAGAGTGAATCAATTAATGTGAACGGTGTTTTTATAAAGCCTGAAGTAATTTATGCTGAAGCAGTCTTTATTAGTGATGCAATTAAAATCGCTTATGATATTGAGTATAGATAAATTTTATTTAAATTGTATCTGTTATTTCAATTAATTTTTTTCGAATTCCATCTTCTAGCATAGAATGTCCTGAGTCTTGTATAATATGAAAGCCCGCATCTGGTAGTTTTTTATGCAGTTCCCAAGCAGAAATCATAGGACAAACAACATCATACCTTCCTTGAACAATTTCAATTTTTTTATCTTTTATTTTGTAAAGATTTTTAAAAATCCAATCTTCTGATTTGAAGAAACCTTTGTTTATAAAATAGTGGCATTCTATCCTTGCAAAGGCTTCAGCAACATTATCGTCATTGAATGAATGTAGCGCTTTAGTAGTTTGAATTAATTTGCTTGTTGATGCCTCCCATATAGACCAGGCTTTAGCAGCTGTAATTCTTTTTAATTTATTGTTTGAGGTGAGCCTTTTATAGTAAGCTTTAACCATATTGATTCTTTCTATTTTAGGGATTGGTTCAATATATTTTTCCCAAGCATCAGGATAAATTAAACTACAACCTTCTTGGTAAAACCAATCAATTTCTTTTTTTCGTAGTAAAAAAATACCACGTAGAATAATTTCAGTACATTTGTTTGGATGCATAATTGAATATGCTAATGATAGTGTTGACCCCCAGCTACCACCAAACACAGTCCAAGCTTTGATTTTTAGAAATTTTCGTATTTTTTCAATATCATTAACAAGATCCCATGTAGTGTTTTCTAATAGTTCTGCATGAGGAGTACTGTTACCGCATCCTCTTTGATCAAAAATAATAATTCTCCATTTTTTGGGATTAAAATATTGTCTGTAAATTGGCTCTATACCACCACCAGGCCCTCCATGTAAGAATATAACTGGCTTACCATTAGGATTACCAGATTCTTCTACAAATATTTCATGTATATTGGATACCTTCAAATTAAAAGTATTATAGGGCTTTATTTTTTTGTATAGTTCATACATATTTATAGATAAAATTTAGTTAAATATTTCTTGTAAACTCCTATATTTAAATTTGTTAAGCTTAATTGTTTGAATTGCTCTAACAGCAACTTTTGCACCTGAAATTGTAGTAAAAACTGGAACTTTATATCTAATAGCAGCGCGCCCTATTTCATATTCATCTTCTCTAGCAGAACCACCAAATGGTGTATTAACAATAAGGCAAATTGCATTATTTTTTAATTCATCAACAATATTTGGCCTATCTTCTCCTACTTTAAATATATTCTTTGAAAAAACCCCATTGTTGTTGAGTATTGTAGAGGTGCCTTTTGTTGCAACAATTTCAAAGCCTAAATCTTCAAAATCTCTAGCAATAGAAATAGCTTTCATTTTATCACTATCATTAACTGATATAAAAACTGTTCCTTTAGTTGGAAGATTAGAACCAGCACTAAATTCAGCTTTAGCAAAAGCAGAGCCAAGTTTGTTATCAAAACCAATAGCCTCTCCAGTAGATTTCATTTCAGGAGATAGAAATATATTTTGTTGAGGAAACTTGTTAAATGGAAAAACAGGTTTTTTTACTGCAACGAGCTTTCTTGATACTTTTTTTATTCTTAAAAGGTCTATTTTTTTACCTACAGATATTTGAGCAGCATATTTTGCAAGAGGCACATCTGTCACTTTGCTAATAAAAGGAATAGTTCTGCTTGACCGAGGATTAACTTCAAGCGTATATACTGTATTATTTTTTATTGCAAATTGAATATTAATAAGTCCTTTTATATTTAATTTAAGTGCAAGATTTTTAGTGTATAGCTTTATTTTTTTACGTAAGTCACTTGTAAGAGAATAAGCAGGTATAACACAGGAAGAATCTCCCGAATGAACCCCCGCTTCTTCAATGTGTTGCATAATACCACCTATTACAACATCATTCCCATCTGATAGCGCATCAACATCAAATTCAAAAGCATTTTCTAGAAATCTATCTATAAGAATAGGATGTTTGCCAGATATATCAGATGCTTTTTTTATAAAATCAATTAATGCAGAGTCATTATATACAATTTTCATACCTCTTCCACCTAAAACATAAGAAGGTCTAACTAAAACAGGATATCCTATATTATTTGCAATTTTCAAAGCACTTTTAATGGAATTAGCAGACCCAAAATCTGGAGCAGCTATATTAAGTTCTTTTAGTATTTTACCAAATTTTTTTCTATCTTCAGCGATATCAATTTTATCAGGGTCTGTTCCTAGTATTGTCACACCTTCTTTTTTTAATTTCTGGGCTATATTAAGTGGAGTTTGTCCTCCAAATTGAACTAAAACACCATCAGGCTTTTCAAGATCTATAATATTCATAACATCTTCAAATGTTAGAGGTTCAAAGTATAGCCTATCAGAAATATCAAAATCAGTGGAAACAGTTTCAGGGTTACAATTTATCATAATAGTTTTATAGCCAATTTCTTTTAACCCAAGTGAGGCCTGAACACAACAGTAATCAAATTCTATTCCTTGTCCAATTCTATTAGGTCCTCCACCCAAAATAATTATTTTTTTCCCGTCTAAAGGAACAATTTCATTTTCAGCTTCATATGAAGAATAGCAGTAAGGTGTTTTAGCCTCAAATTCAGCCGCACATGTGTCTACAGTTTTGTAGGTTGGTATAATATTATTTTTCTTTCTAATAGAACGTACCTTAGTAGTATTTGTATTTGTTAACCCCCCGATTTGATTATCTGAAAAACCATTATTTTTAAGATATTTTATTCTATCTATATTATTTATGTTGAATTGTTTATATAATTTAGAAATAATTTTTATATGATTTAAAAACCAAGGATCAATTTTTGTTTGTTCGTGTACTTCATCAACTTCTGCCCCCATATCAAACGCTTGTTTTATTTTCAACAACCTAAAAGAAGTTGCAAAACGTATTTTAGATATATCTAAGCTTCTATGTTCTGGTTTTTTAGGGTGTAAACCATTTAAGCCAACCTCTAGAGACCTAAAAGCTTTTTGTAAAGATTCTCTAAATGTTCTTCCTATAGACATAACTTCACCTACAGATTGCATCTGAACACCTAATATTCCATCAGCTGCTGGAAATTTTTCAAAATCAAATCTAGGTATTTTTGTAACTATATAATCAATTGATGGTTCAAATGCTACAAAAGTTTCACCTGTTATTTCATTTTTAATTTCATCTAATCGATAACCAATTGCTAATTTAGCAGCAATTTTTGCAATAGGAAAGCCAGTTGCTTTTGATGCTAATGCTGATGATCTGCTCACTCTAGGGTTCATTTCAATTATTATCATTTTTCCAGTTTTTGGATTCACTGCAAATTGAACATTGGAGCCTCCTGTATCAACTCCAATTTGTTTTAAGCATCTAATTGAGTAGTTTCTCATTTTTTGATACTCTTTATCAGATAAAGTTTGAATAGGGGCAACTGTTATTGAATCGCCAGTATGTACACCCATTGGATCGATGTTTTCAATTGAACAAACAATTATTGCATTATTTGCACTATCTCTGATTACTTCCATTTCAAATTCTTTCCATCCAATTAAGGATTGTTCAATGAGAATTTCATTTATAGGGCTAGCTGTTAATCCTTTATGAACTAATTCTTTAAAATCTTCAGCATTGTATGCAATAGATCCTCCAGTGCCCCCCATTGTGAATGAAGGTCTAATAATAACAGGGAATCCGATTCTTTCAATTTTTTTTAAAGCTTCTTTGTAGCTATTTACAAAACTACCTTTTGCGGTTGGGATATTTGCTGCATTCATTTTTTCTTTAAATAATTCTCTGTTTTCAGCACTTTCAATAGCTTCAACATTAGCTCCTATTAGTTCTACCTTATATTTAGATAGTGTTCCTTTTTTATATAATTTAATAGCAGCGTCTAATCCTGTTTGTCCACCTACTGTTGGCAATATTGCATTTGGTCTCTCTTTTTTAATAATTTCTTTGAGTGAATTAAAAGTAATAGGTTCAAGATAGGTTGAATCTGCTAAATTTTTATCTGTCATAATTGTTGCAGGGTTAGAATTAACTAAAATAACTCTATATCCTTCTTGTTTTAATGCTTTACATGCTTGTGTGCCGGAGTAATCAAACTCACATGCCTGCCCGATAATTATTGGACCTGCTCCAATAATTAAAATTGAATCTATATCTGTTCTTTTAGGCATTTTTTTTAATCAGTTTAATAAAGTCTTTAAATAAATAGTTAGCATCATGAGGTCCAGGGCTTGATTCAGGGTGATGTTGTACTGAAAAAGCGGAATGTTTTTTTGATATAATACCCTCTATTGTATTATCATTTAAATTAATATGTGTAATTTCTACATCCTTGGGCAAGTTTTTTTCACTGATAGAAAATCCATGATTTTGGCTTGTAATTTCTATGGTTTGTTTTTTTAAGTTTTTTACAGGATGATTGCACCCACGATGACCAAATTTCATTTTAAAAGTTTTTGCACCAAGGGCTAATGCAAGAATTTGATGGCCTAGGCAAATTCCAAAAATAGGCTTAATTCCAAGGAGGCTTTTAACAGTTTTAATAGCTTTATAACATGCAGAAGGATCGCCTGGCCCATTAGAAAGAAATATTCCGTCTGGGTTATATTCAAGAATTTCTTTTTTAGATGTATTCGCTGGGAATACTTTAACTTTACAATTATAATCAGATAATATTCTCAAGATATTAGTTTTAATTCCAAAATCTAGTGCAGCAATTTTATACTTTTCAATTTTAGGGCTATCAAAAAAATATGCTTTTTTACAGGAAACCAAGCTAGCTAAGTCTAAGCCTTTCATTTTAGGAGTTTTAATTAAACAATTAAATAATTCTTTTTTATCGATATAGTTAGAACTAATTATAGCATTCATTGCTCCTTTACATCTTATTATTTTTGTGATCATTCTTGTATCTATGTTTTGTATAGCAACTATTTTATTTTTTTTTAAGTATTCATTAATTGATATTTCTGATTTATAATTTGATGGAAATTCACAAGCATCTTTAGCTATAAATCCAGAACAGTAAATGTTATTACTTTCAATATTTTCTTTGTTGATTCCATAATTACCAATATGAGGATATGTCATATTAATGATTTGTCCTTTATAGGATGGGTCTGTAAGAATTTCTTGGTAACCAGTCATACCTGTATTAAAGCATAGCTCGCCACCAACTGTTCCAATGTGACCTAAAGCTATTCCTTTCAAATATGTTCCATCTTCTAATAATATAGCAGCAGGTTTAATCTTTATATCCTTTTTATAAAAAAAAGCTCCGCTTAATGGAGCTTAAAATGGTTATTTTTTTTGTTATTGTTTGCATTAGTGTAACTTAAAAATTTTTATACCTTCATTCAAAGCATAACAGGTGTAATTAAATATTTTTTAAAATCAAACTAGCTGTTTTATTAGGGTTTTCAATAGGAAATAAATGTGTTGAGTTTTTAATGTATAAATTGTTAAACAAACTATTTTTATCTGATAGTTTTGCCCCATAATGAAAATTTCCGTATTGGTTATGTTCAGGTAATAAGACAAAAGATGGGATAGATATATGGTGTATTTTTTTCCATATTTTAATATCATGCATGGAACCATTTCGATATATGGTGTTTTCCCATTTTATAGGAATTCTGATGTTTATACCTTGCTGAGTTTCCTTGATTATTGAGTCTATGTAATAATTTAAATTTTCATCATTAACTTTTGAGAATATTTTTTTTTGTCGATAGCTTTCATATAGTTCTTTTTTATTATTATAAAACATTTTTTTTTTATTA
>PAHI01000061.1 GCA_002705575.1 Fidelibacterota bacterium
AAAACTGATAAAATTAATAAAAATAAAATTAACAGACCTACTATATGGTACAAAAATACTCCCTTTGATTTTAAACTATTCTATTAAAATATCAATTGAACCTAGCGCAAAAAAAATGATTTAATTAATCGTCATTTGATTGAATTTCTTTTTTTATAATAAGGATTATACACGAAAAAATAAAAGACATAAAAATGGATAAAATTACTATGAGCAGTCTTTGAGGTTTTTGCTGATCGTAAGCAGGTTCCCCTGAATCTAAAATAGCTATTACAGGAATTTTGTTGAGTTCATTAATTTTAGCCATTTCATATTGCTGTCTTAGAGTAATATAGACTTGCTGATTAACTTCCATATTACGCATTAAACGACCTCTAAGAAGTTGAAGTTCGGGGCTATCTATAGCAAATGGATGCTTTTCACTAAAGTTTTTCAATTCTTCTTCTGATTCAGATAATTCTTTTTTAGAGTCTCTTAATCTTTGCTCTATAAATTTACGATGCTCAGATGTATGCAAAATCACTGATTCACTAATATATTCTTTAATATACTCAGCTATATAATTTGATATATCTGCTGCTAATTGAGGTTCTTCCATTAAAATAGTAATTACAATCAAGCCTGACTGCTGTTCTTTAACCAGCATCTGATCACTAAGTTTATCTATTGCTAAATCCATAAATTTTGATTCCAAATCAAAAAAACCATCATTACTTTTTAAATTAAACAATTTCGTAAAACTAAATTTATTTGAATCATTAATCCCCCAATAAGAAATCAAATCAATAGAGTCATGTTCATTAGTTTTCCATTGATTTTCAATAACTGATTTTTTTAAAACTCTGCTATTAACAATATCAGGAATATAAAATGAAGGTTTATCATTATCAAAATTACTCAAATTTATATCTACACCATATTGAGATACAAGCCCTTGCAATCCACCAATAGATTGAGATTTATTTATACTATCTCCTATTGGATTTATTGATATATATGATTGGTAATAAGGTGTGGCTAAAAATAAATATAGAAGAGATATAAAAAATCCACCTATAGTTGAATAAATAATTATTCTCTTACCCTGCTTAAGAGTTTTTGAAATTTCAGTAATATCTATTTCTTTTCTTTTATTCATTTTTTCTAAAAAAACATTCCCAAAACTAACAATAATTAAAATCAATCACCATGAAGAACAGCTATGCTTAGCAAAATACTTAATGTAGATGCCACTCCCTGTGTTATTGTAATCAAATCTAATATTTTTGTCCTTTTATTAACTTCAATTTCTTCTACTATATAAACAATATCTCCACTTTCAATTTTCTTAATGTCTTTATATTTAATTCTATTGCCAGTATGAGGTTTAATAATATAAACATCATTAAGGTCAGAATTCATCAATCCTCCAGCTTTATTCAAATAGTCCTTAATGGTGAACTTTTCATTATATAAATAAATACCTGGATTTTTAACTGAACCAACCAACTCTATATATGAGTAGTATTTAGGAATTTCAATAATATCTTTATTCATCAAAGAGTAACTCTTAATTTCATCAGTATACTCTTTTGAATACGAATATATCTTATTAGTATTATTCCCTTTTATATTATAAGATCTATCAATATAATCGTGAAACTCTAATTTATAAATCTCATTCCTACTAGAATCTTCCCTTATATTTCTATTGATAAAAACTTTATTCTTATCTGCTATACTAGTATAACCACCTGCTCTATCTATTAAATTTTGAACAGTTTCTAAGCCTTCCATAATAGAATATTTACCTGGATATAAAACTTCTCCTTTTATTTCAACAAGGCTATGTTTTTTAAAATTATTAAGGATCTTAATATTAATAAAATCTTGAGGCATTAACATAAAATCATCAAAATATTTTTGCTCTATTATTAAGTTAATTTTTTGGTTATTTTCTGTATATCTACTAACCTCTATTTCATCTTTATATGAATCATACGTAAAGCCTCCAGACAAATATAAAATATCAGATAAGGTTTCACCTTCAACATACTCTAAATTAGATGGAAACTTAACCCCTCCATCAATAGTTACAAATCGATCTTTTAAGTCAAAATATAGAACATCGCCATTAATAAGAACAGGATTCAAAGAGTCACGCCCAGAAATAAAATACTTAACCAGATCTATTTGTTTTTTTTCATCACCTCTATTTAATAATATTCTCCTTTTAGAAAGGTGTTTTTCTAAATTATGATTATGAGTAGTACCTATAGCAACCTTATCTGAATTTCTAGATATAATTTGTTGATATATATCTGATACTCTATCAATTGGAGAAACATTATAAAAACCAGCTTCAGAAAAAGGACCTAGAACTTTTACTTTAAATTTTCTCATTTTAGAAAGTGTGACATAAATATCGCTATCATTATACTTATCTAGGCACTTACGCTTGATTTGACTAAAACCATCTTCAATGCTTAAACCATCTAAATTAATAACTCCTACTACTGGAATTAAAATATTGCCATCAGGAGATATGGTAATATTTAAATTTATAACCTGATTAGAGGTAACGATATTTAAATATATATCGTCACCTGGACCTAGAAAGTACTCTTCACGGTTTACTTTATTATACATAGGCTCAAATTCAGAAAATTGCTTTATATTTTTAGCATTACCAGAAAACGAACTATTCATATATCCTTCAATACTATAAGTATATACAAACGTGACAAGTAAAATTTTTAGAAAATACTTACTTTTCAAACTAAACTCCTGTTAAACTAATTAAAATATACATTTAAAAATTACTAATTTATTAGTTATTAATACAAAGCCTACCTAATCTAAAGAGAACCTATTTTTTTTCTCAAGTACCATTCAATAATTAAGCTAGCAATAGCTAATAATAATATTAATAAATAATCTTTTGAATCAAATATCTTATTATACTCTATAACTTTAATGTTTGTGCCCTTATTTTTCACAATATCATCAAAATAATTGCTTTCATTCAAATACTTTCCATTGCTATTTGTAGCAATTGCATTAAGATAACTAATATTTTGTCCAACTAAATTAGATTCAATTCTATAACTTTTAACTCTAATAGGTATAGTATTGCTTATTAAATTACCATCTTCTAATAATTGAACTTTGTAATTTCCGGAATCTCTTATACTGTTTTTAATTTGAAACTTGTCATTAATCTTATATAATTTATTCAAACTATCTCCAAAAACTCTTAAATATACATTAGACATTTCAAAGTCTCTGCTATCATAAAAATTAATTAAAAAATCTTCATTACTATAAACTTCATTTCTATTTACATGTATTTTAGTTTTCAAGCCTTGATTGTATGCGTTATTAAACAGATCTATAATAAACCTATTATAGTTATTATTACTAAATTCTTTTTCTTTATAGGCTGAACTAGAAAAATCCGATTGAAATATAAAAATATCTTTATTTGAAAAAAGAAATGCTAGTCCGCCATTTTCAAAATAAATATTCCTATAATCATCTTCAGGTGTAGTTATTTCTGCATAACTCATTGATGCATAATTTTTTATATCATAATCTTTATAAATTGAATTGAGCTGTAAACTTTGACTTTGCACTACTCTTTTTTTAACATTAAATGAAAAAATATTAGATATTTTATTCAAAATCTGATAATCCTGATTAGGACCACAAATCATTATAAAAGGAATATCAAGATTGTATAAGCTTTGTTTTTTAAAATCGTTAAAATCATTAGTTGATGATGGATAATTATCAAATACAATCATACCAAATTTTGAATAATCTACTGAATCATTATTTTTCCAAGTATTGCCTATTTTATAATTATGAGTTACAGAATCACTCATTTCAAATAATATTCTGTTTAAATATCGAGTATTTAAAGATGGTACGCCACTAATCAAAAGAATGGGTTTTTTATCTTTTATGCTGTTCAATACATTAATACTATTATTCAAAACATTGTTATCTCTAAAGTTATCGATAACTAATCTTAAATTAGATTTCGATTTATAGTAAAAATCATTTAATTCAATATTGCCTGAAAAAAGACCAGTATTTTTAGAAATATAAAATAAATTTGACGTTATAAATCTATCCTCATCGTATAAATTAACAGTTAAAGTTGTATCTCTATTATAATTATACTTAAGATTGAAGTTTAGTTGTAGGTTAGAATTACTAGTTTCAAATAAGTTCGCATTTTTAAAAGCAACCACATCTGCTAAATCTTTATCACCTATACCTAAAACATTGATACTATTTGGGAATTTATTTTTAGTATAATCTGAATTCTTCAGACCATCACTAATCAAAAAAATAAGATTGTCACTATTTGCAACAAATTCTCTTTCTAAGCTCTTAAAATCTGTACGAATATCAGTAAAATCTATATCATATGAATTAGCTTTTCTAATACTATCACCAAATAAAAATAATCTTAATGGAGCATGATTTGAATAATAAAATTTAATATTATTTAGAATTGTCACTAAACTATCTTTTGATATATTATTAAGCATGCTCTTAGAATTATCTACATAAATATCCATCCCAGTTTTGGATTTTTCGATTTTTTTAAAATTAAACACTGGATTTAAAAATGAAATAATTAATAAAGTAACAGAAACAACTCTAAAAAACTTAATAATATTAGTTAATTTATTTTTTTTTAGACTTAAAAACATATATGCAGAAATTAATAACAGGCCTATTGCAATAGAAACACTAAAAAAACTATAATTAAGAAAATAGAAACTCATTATTTATTCATTCATTGATAAATTTGGATTAGCAAGTAAGCTAAGATCAGAAAAGTTTTTATTTATAAATTTCTCATAACCTGCCATACATATCATGGCTGCATTATCTGTACAATATTTTAGCTCTGGGAAGCTTATTTGATATAAGCCCTGATTATTAAAATCATCTAATTTTGACCTAAACCTTTTATTTGAAGCTACTCCTCCTGCCACGACTAAACTATATACATTAATCTGCTTAGTTAAATATTTAACCTTTTGAATCAAAGTATCTATGATAGCTTCTTGATATGATGCAGCAATATCTTTTCTAGATGCTTTAATGTTTTTTTCATCTAAACGTTTCGATAAGTAATAGAGCGAGGTTTTCAAACCGCTAAATGAAAAATTATATTTAGAATTTTTTATTTTTGGAATGGGAAACTTAAATGCTTTGAAATCTCCTCCTATTGCCAATTTTTCAATTTCAGGTCCTCCCGGATAATTTAAACCTAAAATTCTCGCACCTTTATCAAAAGCTTCACCAGCGGCATCATCAATTGTAGTTGACATCAAATCATAATTCTTATATGAATTTACTAACCAAATTTGAGTATGCCCACCAGATACCAATAAACATAAAAAAGGATACCTTACTTTATCTGAACCAATAAAACTTGAAAATAAGTGACCTTCCATATGATTAACTCCAATAATTGGGATTTCTAAACTAATCGATAAACCTTTTGCAAAATTCAACCCAACTAACAAAGCTCCTTTTAAACCCGGACCATTAGTTACAGCTATTGCATTTAATTTATTTGAATCAATACTAGCTTGCAACAATGCTTCTTCAGCAACATCTGTTATAAGCTGAAGATGTTCTCTAGATGCAATCTCAGGAACTACACCGCCATATTTTTTATGAATAATTTGACTTATAGTTACATTGCTTAAAATATTCCTTTTATGGGATATAGCAACAGATGTTTCATCACATGATGTTTCTATACCAAGGAGATACATTTTTCTAATTTATAAGGAACAATATTTATTTGATTTTAGGATTAGCCCCATCATCAGAATCATCAGTATGCTCATTATCAAAAGACTCTGAAAGAATAATACTCTTCACCTTAGGATTTAATTCTGCAATATACAAATCAAAATCTTTATCATTTGTATACATTTCATTTAAAGCCTCTTTCTGCTTTTCATCCAAACCTTCGAAAGGTAAAATACCAGTTACTGAATTTGATATATCAAATAGTATGCCTTTTTCATTTGAAGAATTGTTCACCTTGACTTTCACTTTATCTCCAATTTTGAAATTTATCCATGGATCATCATCTAATTGCTTTATACCAATAGCCAATTTCCTATCTTCTGCAGAGACTTCTAAAACTTTACAATTAATAGAATCTCCCAATTCTAAAGCTTCCTTAGGATGCTTAATTAATTCGGTCCAACTTATATCAGATATATGCAAAAGACCATCTACTCCTTCTTCTAGCTCAACGAATGCTCCGTATTGAGTAAAATGTTTAACAGTACCTTTATTTACGCTACCTACAGGATATTTATTTTCAATCTTAGTCCAAGGGTCATCTTTTAATTGCTTTATACCTAATGCAATTTTTTTCTGTTCTAAATCAAGAGATATTACAACTGCCTCAATCTCATCATTTACTTTATAAATATCAGAAGGATGTTTGATGTGCTTAGTCCAAGAAATCTCAGAAACATGAATAAGCCCCTCAATCCCTTCTGATATTTCCATAAATAACCCATAATTCATCAAATTAACAACTTTTCCTTTAACTTTGGAACCTACAGGATATTTTTCAGCAACATTTTTCCATGGCTCTTCCTCTAATTGCTTCATGCCTAATGATATTTTTACTTTTTGAACATCAAAGTCAATAACTTTAACTTTAATTTTATCTCCCAAATTAATTTTATCAGATGGATGATTTATTCTTCCCCAAGTGATATCGGTAATATGTAAAAGCCCATCAATTCCACCTAAATTAACAAAAGCTCCAAAATCAGTTATATTCTTAACAATACCCTCAAGAACCATACCTACTTCCATTTGATTTAGTATTTCTTGTCTTTTTTCAGTAATTTCATCATTTAAAAGTTCTTTACGCGACAAAACTATATTTTTTCTAATTTCATTGAACTTCACTATTTTAAAATCACACTCCATATCAATATATTTATCAAAATCAGTCACTGAATATATTTCAATTTGAGAACCTGGAAGAAAGCCTTGAATAACACCTAACTCAACAACCATTCCTCCTTTAATTCTTTTAATAATTTTTCCTTTTACCAAGCCATCGTCTTCATAAACTCTTCTAAGCTCTTGCCATTTAAGTTCAAAATCAGCCTTTTGCTTAGATAGTACGAAATTTCCTTTAGAATCTTCAAATTTTTGTATATAAACTTCAATCTCATCATTAATATTTGGAATTTCTCCTAATTCATCCTTACTGACCATACCTTCAGATTTAAATCCGATATCAACAAAAATACCTTTTTCATTAATTCCAACTACTCTTCCTTTAACAATTCTATTTTGCTTTATATCAATAATATCATGATCATATATTGAAGTATCAACTTTAGTATCAAGATTTATACTATCTAAATTATCACAACTAACTGTTTTCATTTCTAAAATTGAAGCGTCTAAATAATTAACAGAACTTATATCTGTATCACTAGTTTTTAAAATATCATTATCTTTTAAATCATCAACAGCAGAAACTTGTTCAGCTTTTGAGTTTAAAACTTCTTTATTTGAATCACTCAATTCAACATTAACATCATTTATATTTTCTTCATTCATCCTTATTTATCTTACCTCATTTTTATTTGTGTTTACTATAATAGCAATTATCTTATTTACCTGACTTTCTAAAGTTAGATTAGTAGTATCAAGCAATAATGCGTCAGCAGCCTTACAAAGAGGAGAATTTACTCTACTTCGATCAAAATCATCCCTGTCTTTAATCATTTGCAATACTGTTTTGTAATCAATTTCAACTTTCTTGTTTTTTAACTGATTAAAACGTCTTTTTGCCCTTATCTTTAATGTAGCATCTAAATAAAACTTATAATCAGCATTTGGAAAAACTGTAGTACCAATATCTCTTCCATCAATAACTATATCACCACTATTAATCAAATCCCTCTGAATGTTAATCAGCTTATCTCTTACAATTTTCATAGAACTGACCTTACTAACGCTCACAGTTACTTTAGGTAGTCTAGTAAATTCAGTAACATTTTTTCTATTAATAAAAACTCTATTCCTTAAAATATCATACTCTATTTCAATACTTAAAACTTCTTTTTTAACAGCAGCTAAGTCATCTAGATTGATTTTTTGACTTATTAAGTAAAATGTTATAGAACGATACAAAATACCAGAATCACAATAATTTATACCCAACTTCTTTGATAAAAGCTTTGCTGTTGATGTTTTACCACAACCTGAAGGTCCATCAATAGCAATAATCATCTAAGAAGCCCTCTTTCAAAAAGCCAATTAATATACAATATATATTCTATATTATGACAACATTTATTGATTTCTTAAAAACTCCTCAATCGATTTATCTGATTATTCGTGGTTTTTTTATATTGCCCCTCTTTTAATGAAGATATTTTTATATTAGCAAATTGATACCTATGTAATGCTATAACTCTTGACTTAAAGTGTTTAAAAATTCTTTTAATTTCTCTGTTTTTACCTTCTCTAAGAGATATATCCCAAAATATCTTACCATCTTCTTTTGCCAATCTTTTTAAGCTTGCCTTAACAAAATCACCATCATCTAAACGCACACCTTTCTTTAAACTAGCTAAGTATTTGTTATCTATGTCTATTTTTGAAGTTATATAATATTTTTTTTCTACTTCATATTTAGGATGTGTTAATTCATAAGATAAATCTCCATTATTAGTAATAAGCAAAAGACCTGTAGTATCACGATCTAATCTACCAACAGTAAACAATCTCAAGTCTGAATCAATCAAATCAAAAACTGTCTTATTATACTTATCACTATTAGAGCAAACATAGCCTTTTGGTTTATTAAGTATATATATTATATCTGGCTCAATAGAAACAACTTTATCATTATACACAACAATATCCTGATGATTAACCTGAGTGCTAAAATTTGTAGTAATAACTCCGTTAATAGTAATAGACCCTGAACGTATCAATTCATCTGCCTTCCTACGAGAAGCTAATCCTGACTTTGCTAGATATTTATTCAACCTCATAAAATAAAAATTATTTTTTAATTAACCCTACTTTACGATAAACTTTTGAAATAGTCTTTTGTGCAACATAAGCTGCCTTTTGAGCTCCTTCTAAAAGAATCTTGTTCAAATATTCTTTATCACATATAATTTCATTATACCTATCTCTTATAGGCTTCAAAGATTCTGAAATCAATTCACCCAAATCTTTTTTAAAATCTGAATACATTTTACCTGCATATTTATCTTCAATATCTTGTGGAGTAAACCCAGAATAGCAAGAATATATAGTGATTAAATTTTTAAGTCCAGGTTTATCATCTGAAAAAACAATTTCAGAGCCTGAGTCTGTAACAGCTCTCTTAATCTTTCTTATAATTGTATCTTCATCGTCAATTAATGCAATAAAATTATTTTTATTCACATCAGATTTAGACATTTTACTAGATGGTTCTTGAAGACTCATAATTCGACCACTAGACTCTGAAATATAAGGCTCAGGAATAGTAAAAGTATCTGAATAACGATAATTAAACCTTTCTGCTAAATTCCTAGATAATTCTAAATGTTGCTTTTGATCTGCTCCAACTGGCACAAGATCTGCATTATAAATTAAAATATCTGAAGCCATTAAGATAGGATATGTAAATAAACCCGTATTAATATTCTTTACATGCTTTTTTGATTTATCTTTAAACTGGGTCATTCTATTAAGCTCACCAATTGAGGTGAGTGTTGATAAAACCCAGGCTAACTCTGCATGCTGATGAATATGTGATTGAATTGCAATAATACTTTTATTAGGATTTATTCCACATGCTATATATTGTGCTGCAAAAGATAAACACCTTTGTCTAAGCTCTGATGGAACTTGTTGAACGGTTAAGGAATGTAAATCAACAATTAAAAATATAGATTGATATTCATCTTGTAAGTCTACCCAATTATTTATTGCACCTAATTGATTAGCGATACAAAGCTCACCAGATGGCTGTATTCCTGATAATATTGTTTTCTTACTACTCATTTAATTTTTCATATATAAATACTCTTTCCAAGAATTCTGCAAACTAGTATTAATATACTGCTTAAAATAAAAAAGATAATTAGGTTTTTTGGGCTTTTTTAATAGCTTCATATTTATATTTTCTAAAAGATTATCTCCCTTTTTAGCGTTACAGTCAACGCATGCTGCAACAAGGTTTTCCCAAGTATTCTTACCTCCTTTATTCCTAGGAAAAATATGGTCAATAGTCATCACATTTGATTTTCTAGAACAATACTGACATACGAAATTATCTCTTTTAAGAATGTTCATCCTATTTAAAACAACATCACTTCTAAAAAATCCAACATATTGCTTTATCCTAATAATGCTTGGCAAGCTCATACTAAATTCTTGCGATCGAACAATATCTGAGTAATTAGCAATACATTCTGATTTATCTGATAAGATTGAAATAATTGCGCGCTTAGCTCCTATCACCATTAAAGGTTCGTAGCTTTGATTCAACACAAGAACTTTTTTACCTAAAATATTATCCATTCTATTTGAATCTCATTATTTGCGATAACCGCATTGGCTGTAGATCCGTTCTAGGTACAAATTCTCCATTATAATCATACATAGACTGCACTTCATCTCCTTCAATAACAACATAGTCGCAAAAAACGTTCCCTCTCCATGAACTTGAGTGTGTTAACACAAAAATATCTAAATGGAAATCAAATAAGGATTGATCAGTTTTTGATATAATTCCTACATGATTGACCTCTTCATTTTTCTTAAAAAAGATTAAATCTCCTATTTCAACTTTTTCTTTTTTAATAGGCTGCAATAAACTCGAATTAATTTGATCTTTAGTATCTCTTGGAATCTGATACCCTGCCAAATTGGAGCAGGTCTGTACTAGTCCTGAACAATCATATCCTTGAAAACTTCTGCCGCCCCAAAGATAAGGTGTATCGCACAATAACCTTGCATAGGATTCAATTAGATATCTCCTGTTAAAAGAATAATTAGTTCCTTCCATTATTATAGAAACATCTTTATCATTATGATTAAATGACTCTGTCCTATTTTTATCGATCACATCAAGATTTAAGCCATATTCACCCAATAAAAATTCATAATAATCGAAGTGTTCTTCTGATGGAACCAAATAATAATTATCATTCTCTTCTATTACAGGCAAAACACATGACATTGATATTTTTTTGTGCCAATTTTGAGACTCCTCTTTTAAAAATAATTCATGACTAGTTTTCAAGCCTTCATTTTTACCCCTAACAATAGGTCTGCGGGATGGAAGTCTATAAATTTTAATTTTTTGATTTGTATCAAGCATATCCAGCAACATTTCGTTATGCCTTAAATTACCACAAGTTAAATACATACCATTAACCCAACCCACATAACCATCCCTTTTTAGTTTAATCTTATACCATTCATTAAATTTACCGTTTATACGTACCTCTTCCCAAAGAAGAGCTTGGTTTATCATCTCTGATTTGAAAGTTGGTTCAGAAAATATGCCACATGCATAAACCTTAACTATGGCACGCTCTGGAAGATTCATTGAACTATTTTGAGGAATTTACGCTTTCCGCACTTAATGACTTGTTTTTTAACTTCAAGAATAAGGTTAATATCGCTGATTTTAATATCATCAATTTTAACAGCACCTTGTTTAATTAGACGCTTAGCCTCAGCGTTGCTATTAACTAAGTTATTTTCAGTTAAGATATGAAGAAGTTTTTTTGGCTTATTCATTATATATTCTTCGATATCTTCAGGAATAGATTTTTGAATAAAAACCTGATCAAAGCGCGCCATTGCTTTTAAAGAATCCCCCTTAGAGTGATAAAATTCTATAATTTTACAAGCAAGCTCACGCTTCATATCTCTTGGATTAGTAATCTCAAATCTTAATCTAAAGTCTAACAAATCATCATCAGATGAATTTGTACAATATTCATAATATTTCAATATAAGCTCATCAGGTATTGACAGAACTTTTCCAAACATATCATCAGGAGTATCTGTAAATCCAATATAATTATCATTACTTTTGGACATCTTCTCAATGCCATCTAACCCTTCAATAATAGGTGTTGTTATAATGACTTGAGGCTCTTGATTTGAATCTCTTTGCAAGTCCCTCCCAACAAGCAAATTAAACTTTTGGTCAGTACCTCCAAGCTCAATATCAGTATTCATAACGACACTATCATAACCTTGAGCAAGTGGATACAAAAATTCATGAATTGCAATTGGAGAACCTGATTTATAACGTTTAGTAAAATCATCTCTTTCTAACATTCGAGCAACGGTGTACTTTGACGCTAACGAAATAATATCATTAAATGTCATTTTACTTAGCCATTCAGAATTATTTTTAGTTACAAGCGTCCTTGAATTTAAAATTTTAGTAGCTTGGTCAAGGTATGTTATTGCATTCTTTTTAGTATCTTGAATAGTAAGCTGTGGTCGTGTTTTATTTTTTCCTGTAGGGTCTCCTATCATTGCAGTAAAATCTCCAATAAGCAAAGTAACACGGTGTCCTAAATCTTGAAAATCACGCATTTTCGCAAGGATAACACCATGCCCTACATGAAGATCAGGCCGACTAGGATCACATCCACATTTAACCTCTAAAGGTTTTCTCTGCTTTATCGAATCTTCAATTTTTTTAACAATTTCTTCTTCAGGGATTATCTCTTCAGCACCCTTTTTAATTAAATCCATTTGTTCATTCAAACTGGCAAATTTCATAATCTCTCTTTTAGTTTTCTATCTATATCTCTTTTCACATCCATATCCTGCTTATCTTTTCTCTTATCCCAAAGCTTCTTACCTTTCGCAACACCAAACTCTACTTTAACCTTACCTCTTTTAAAATATACGCTTATAGGCACGATAGTATTTCCCTTTTGCTGAGTAAGCACTTGAATTTCTTCCAATTCTTTACCATTCAACAATAATTTTTTAACTCTTTGCGGGTCATGGGAAGTATAGCCGCTATTGGAATATTCTGAAATATTCATACCTATTGCAAAAAGCTCATTTTTAATAAACCTAATATAAGACTCCTTAATGTTAATCTTGCCTTCACGAATCGCTTTTACCTCTGAACCAAGAAGAACTACGCCAGATTCAAATTTCTTAAGAATATGATAGTTGAAATAAGCTTTTCGATTTTTAGATATAATTTTAAGATTCATTGCTTGACATCATTTAGCTATTAAATTACTTAGCAACTAAAGGATATACAATAAATATTAGTGATAAACATCTTCAATTTCATAATCCTCGAATGCACAACCCCACTTATCAAGAGATGTTTTAAAATCTTGAATTGAAAATTCATTGTAATCGACTATTATCTCTACAAAGCCTGCATCTGAATTAATATTATTATTCTCTACGCCGTTTAATTTCTGAAGCTCATTGTAAATAGATTTTTTTATATCTAAATCACTAATTTCTGGAACAGTGAAAATTATTTTTGCTAGACTCGAATGCCTTTCTATAGAAGCTGAATATACTGCAATTAAAGACGTTAGTATGATTGTAAAACATGCTAGTTTCATATATACACGAAATTTAAAAATAAGAACAGGTAATATGCAAGACAATACTTAAAGTAATTTATTAAGTGATTGTTGTAAGTAAACTATGTTAAAAATAAAAGCATTCCTACATAGAATCATCAACAACTTTATCTAATATATATATTCCAGCAATTAAAAGCAGACTAACAACAAGCATCCCAATCTCTTGTGAACCTGTAATTATAATCATAAGTGAAAGAATAAGAAATCCTGCAAATGATGTTGCTTTACCAGAGAAAGCATAAAAACCGTAAAACTCGCTTGTTTTTTCATGCGGAACAATACGCCCCATAAGAGATCTGCTCGCAGATTGATTGGGGCCAGATGCAATACCCATAATGATTCCTGCCAGCCAAAACCAGCCCTCATTAGAAGCAAGAACAGCTATCATGACAGCAGAAAAAATTGAATAATTGCTAATTTGTATTGTTCTTTTTGCTCCTAATCTATCATCCAAAAAACCAAACACAAACGCCCCTAAGCCTGCAGCAACATTTATTCCTATGCCAAATAATAAAACCATCTGAATAGTCCATCCAAACTTTTCTCTAGCAAATATACCGCCAAAAGAAAAAATAGTCAGAATAGCATCATTATAAAGCATTCTTGCAATCAAGAACCTAACAATATTTTTATATTTTCTAATTTCTCTAAAAGTCTTTAAAATCATTTCATAGGATTTTTTTATTGATATACTTTTCGAACGATCAACTTTTCTATCTTTTAAAAATATAAATGTTGGTAAAGAAAAAACAGCGAACCATATTGAAATAAAAATTGGCATAGCTCTAACATGCTCAAAAGTGTCTTTATTGAGAGTATTTCCTGTAAAAGGATTAACTGGCTGTTCTGGAAAATGAAACACAACCAAGCACAGAACTAAACCAATTAATCCACCTAAATAACCAAAAGACCATCCATATCCAGAAATACGACCAATTTTTTCTTTTGGAGCAATATCAGGTAAATACGAGTTACAAAAAACCTGCCCCATTTCAAATGCTGAATTTGAAATAATTACTAAAAAAAGGGCTAAAAAAACCTGGCCTTCAGTAGGGAAATATAAAAAAATACAACTAAGAATACATACCCATGTACATGAAATAAGGTATACTTTCCTATATCCGCTCCTATCTGCAATTGCTCCCATTAAAGGAGATAGCAGTGCAACTATAATTGCACATATAGAAATAGCAAAAAGCCATAGTGAGTCTGGATTAGAATAACTTGAAGCTAAATTTCCTGTAAAAAAAGCTGAATAAACAAAAGTAATAATTATTGTTGGATATGGTTGATTAGCAAAGTCATATATAGACCATGTAAAAATAGTTCTCCTATAATTCTTTGTATAATCCTCGATTTTTTCTTTCATAGTTTATTAATCTACCTCTTTTTATTGTTTAAAAGCTCTCTTATTTCAAAAAAACCTTTATACGACACATATGAAAAAAGGACTATAAATAAAAAAATTGAAATAAAAAAAACTACTTTCCAAAAATATATCCAAAAACTCATTTTGACCTACCTGTAAATAATAATGGCCCAAAAAATGAGCCTATATACATCACTGCAATTGATAAAAAAACAACTATAATCCCAATTAAAGAAGAACTGATATCTATTTCTAAATAGTTTTTGATCGGACTTAACCCAATTAAAGAAATTAGTCCACAAAATAAAGAACAGTAAGCTCCATACTTGTTAACGATACTAGAATATAGCCCTAGAACAACTAAAGATATAGCTCCTGAAAAATATACAGATCCAGTAATAGCTAAGTAGCCCCAGATATCGTCTGAGCCTTTGTAAAAAATTCCCCAATATAATATGTAAAAACCTAGCAAAACTATAATGATACGAGATATAGTAATTTTTTTATCAGATGATATTTTACCTTTTTTTAATGGCGTAATTATATCATTTGTTATAATTGTACTCCAACATAATAAATAACTATCATGAGTACTCATAAAGGCAGAAAGCATAGCAGCAATAACAAGTCCAACTACTCCAATTGGCAGTATTTCTCTTAAAAACGATGGCATCCCTCCTAGAGATGTATCAGCTCCAAAACCGCTAGTCAAAACAATATCTCCTCTAAAATATACAAATGCACAAATACCTAAAAAACTAGGAACCATAAATCTAATCATAAAGGATATCGAAGACCACATATATTGCTTTTTAACAGACTCAGAATCTTTCATAGCTAAGGCTCGAGTTGTAGCGGTCGGCCATATAACGCAGCTAACAAAAGCTAAAATAATCATCCAAAGTATATAATCATATCCAAAAGACGTATTTATCACAGGATTGAATGCTGGCTCACCAATACCCTTTTCTAAATGACTAAATATATTATTCCAACCTACATAATAAATTGCCAAAAAAGTTGAAATTAATAGACCTAAGGAAAGCATAACAAATTGAATATAATCTGTAATTATAACAGAAAGCATCCCTCCAAGCAAAGTATACATTAAAACAAGCACTAATAGAAAAAACATAATTAAGTGCAATCCTATTCCAATATCTCCAAATATTGCTTGAAGAAAAATTCCTCCAACCTTCAAGAATAAGCCCATATTTAATATTCCACCAATAACAAGAAAAAACGCTCCAAGAATTTGCACTTCCTTACCATACCTTAATCCGTAAAACTCTGGAATACTTTTCACATTAAGATTCCTTAGCTTTGTAATAACAAAACCACTAAAACCTATACAAAGAGTTATAATAAAAGCAATAAAACCAATATGAAAAGAAGCAAAATACCCACTCCAACCTTGCTGAGCATTATACATTACAGTAATTAACCCTAGCTCTGTTCCTGCCATTGATGCAACACCTAAGCCGATCCCTATATTGCTATTAGCAATCATAAAGTCATTAAAAGTATTCACTCTGTTTTTAAGAAAAAACCCAATACAAAAAATTATTAAAATGTAAATGATAATTATAAGCATATCAATAAGGCTTATTTGTTTTTTTATAGGATATATTAACGAATGCTCTCTTTTAATCTTGAAATTTTCTAGATCTATCGTGTTTGAATAAAACAATTGATTTAAATCATGCGATTCATTTATTGCAATTCTCAAATCAACGCCGCCATAAAGTTTATCAAAAAAATCTGAATTAAACTTAAAATCTTCTTTGTGATTTTTATATATCTCGGAGATTATCTGTACACCAACAATAAATGGATTAACCTTTAAATAGTCACTAATATGAATCTGAATTCCATTACACTCAATTCCACTATACTTAGATTTACTAGGTGTATATTTTCTCTGAGAAAAAGAAACTCCTTCTAAATTTAAATTATTAAGCCTAAAAGCTATATGCTCACTATTAAGCCAGGGGGAACCAAGCAACATAAAAGGTGAATCTGTTCCTCTTCCCTCAGATACATTTGTCCCTTCTAACAAACAAGTACCCAGATACATTAAAGCAGTTTTTTTATCTTTAATATTAGGAGAAGGAGAAATCCAATTTTTATCATAATTAATATCCCATTCATCTCTATTCCAACCATGCACCTTAATAACCTTTAAATCAAGATTTTTAGAGCCTTCAATTAAACCGTTACGCTTAATAAACAAAGCTATTTCTCCAATTGTCATGCCATGCCTAACAGGTATAGGATGCATACCTACAAAAGAGCTGAAATCTAAATCTAAAACAGAACCCTGAACAATATTTCCTCCAATAGGATTTGGGCGGTCCAAAACAATAAATTGAAGATTATTTTGTGACGCTTTTTCCATAGCAAGCGTCATTGTACTAACATATGTGTAATAACGAACACCGATATCTTGTATATCAAAAATCAATATATCTAAATCTTGTAAATCAACGGCTTGAGGTGATTTATTTTTTCCATATAAACTTATAATTTCTATTCCATGATTAGAGTCTACATCATTTTCAATATTTTCTCCTGCACTTCTTTTTCCTAAAAAGCCATGCTCTGGAGAAAAAATTCTAACAAGATCAACTTTTTGATCAATTAAAATATCAACTAAATGCTTATCTTGAGAGTTCACAGAAGTATGATTAGCTATCACTCCAACTCTTTTATTATTTAAAAGAGACATATGATTTATTTCAAGGGCATCTAAACCAACATAAAAACTAAAAGCTGCTTGATAAAAAAATAAAAATAATATTTTTTTTAAGAATCTAATTCTCTAATCTCCTAATTAATAAGTCGATAATACATGCAATAAGGAAATTGCTAATTATTGAAATACCAATGAAATATTCCCAACTGATGTCGAAATATGCAAGAACAAGAAGGAGAAGAATTGAGAAAATATAGCCTACCTTAATACTTTCCTTTAGAAAAGAAATATCTAGTCTAGCAAATATAAAGAGACTAATTAACCCTCCATATGTAAATGAAACAATTTTTAAACATAATACAATAATTGATGATTCAGGATCATACTCAAATATCATGCAAAAAAGTGTCAATAAAGCACCCCATAAAACTGAAGCTAACATAGACCTATTTAAGTTCACCTTTCCTTCAAAGATATCAATTATGGTAGACGACGCCAATGAATTTATTGAAGAGCTGAGGGATGACATTGCTGCAGATAGAGCTCCTGCAAGCATAATGCCTTTTAAACCAGATGGAATATAGTCTATAATATATTGAGTAAATATATTGTTAGAATTAATAGATGAATTAAAAAATCCTCCGTTAAGAATCAATGTTCCAACACAAAGAAATATTGAAAATTGAATTAAAACAAAAACACCACTACCAATCATAGCTTTTCTAGCGCTAGATATGTCTTTAGTGCTAAGAACACGCTGAACCATTAAATAATCGATACCATGAGACCCTATCGACATTAAAGCTCCTGCAAGAACAGACATCAAAACTCCCTGTAAAGAAAAAAAGCTTACTGAGCCACTTAAAACTTCTAAAAAACCATTATCATATATTTTTTGATAATTAAAAGAATTGCTTGCAGCAATATAAAAAACATCCTGATTAAGAATATGAAAAATAGCAATCAAACCACATGATAAATAAATAAAAAACTGAAATCCATCAACCCACAATATTGTCTTTAATCCACCCATTGAAGAATAAAAAATTGTAATTATTCCAATTGCTAGAATAGAGAAATCTAAATTCCAGCCAGTAATGGTGCTGACAATGCCTGCTGTTGCTAAAAAACGCACACCGTCTGCAAAAAGACGGGTTATTAAAAATGTCAGAGATGCCATTTTTTGATTAAATTTTCCAAACTTAAATCCTATAATCTGATAGATAGATACAATTCCTTCCTTATAATACATTGGAAGAAAAAAATAACTAACCAATATGCGGCCAAAAATATAGCCAAAAACAACCTGTAAAAAATTCCAGTTTGCTTTTGAATAGGATATAGCAGGAATACCAACAAATGTCAAAACTGAAGTCTCAGTAGCAACAATTGAAAGCATAACAACAAACCAGTGCATACTTTTACCTGCCAAAAAATATGAATTATTATTTTTAATATTTCTTTTCTGATATATTGAAAAAAGCATAATCCCTGCAAAGAAAAAAATAATAATTATATTATCTAAAAGAGTCAAATTTAATCCTATTCCAAGATAAGAGCTTCACTTGAAGCTAAAAGAGTTTTCATAACCTCATTATGAAAACTTCTTCTTACGTTATAAATCCCCTTTTTCTCTCTAGTTGGATAAACTCGGTTAGTTAGAAGGATAACTATAATTTTATTTTTTTTATCTGCCCATACAGATGTTCCTGTGAATCCTAAATGTCCAAAGCTATAATTTGAAAAAAAATCTCCTGCAGAACTTTTAGATTTAGAAGGTGTATCCCAACCAATAGCAAAATCCGAATTAAGAGAATCTTTATCGGTAATTGTTTTTTTTACAGCCAACTTATCAAAATGGCGCCTGCCTAACCAAACTCCATCATTTAAAAAAGTTTTTGTAAAAATAGCTATATCCCAAGCATTTGAGAATAATCCTGCATGAGCTGATACTCCACCCATCAGATAGGTATTCTCATCATGCACTTGCCCTTTAATCATTTTTTTCCTATATATTGAATCATACTCAGTAGGAACTATGTTGCCGATTTTTTCTTGAGAGGGCATGTAATATGTATTTATCATATTCAAAGGCTTATAAATCCAGTTTGAAGATAATCTTGAAAAACTAGACCTATTTTCTAATTCAATAATATTTTTTAATAGGATGAAACCTAAATCGCTATATTCATGATCTGTTCCCGGCTCAAAAATCAAATCCCTTTTTAAAATATCATAAAGGATATCCTGCTCATCTTTAATATGATTCATGTTAAAATATTCTATATAACCTTTTATGCCAGAAGAATGATTTAATAAATGCTTTATTCTTACTTTATTTTTGTATTTTCCTTTAAATTCCGGATAATACTCATAGATATAGCTATTCATTGATAGCTTTTTCTTCTGTTCTGATTTCATCGTTAGTGGCAACGCTGATAATACTTTTGTAATAGAAGCTATATCATAAACAGACGAAGTATCTACAAGAATTGAATTATCTTCATATGTATAATGGCCAAAACCTTTATGAGCAACGATATTTTCATCTTTTGATATAAATACCTGCGCTCCTGGGAATATTTTATTACTTATAGCACTGTCTATTACTGCAAAAGCTTTGTCTAAATTATATTTATTAACATCTTTTTTTTTGAATTCTGATAATCTTTTAGACCTATAAACACCGGTACCTCTAGTGTATTTTTTACTTAAATCTATAGGAAGCTTTCCTGAAATATCTTCTCTTCCAAATACAGCGTTCGCAGCTGCTTTAACACTTATAGGTCCATATCCATACGTTGCAATATATGCATCAGAATAATCATATGAATCCATATAAGGGCTACCAAAACTAACTAATAAATTAGGTATATTTATTTTCTCCTTAATCATCTTCAAGAGCCTTAAATGCGAAGGGTGAATAGTAGAAACACCTTTATCCATTCGGATTCTAACTAAACTTGACACAATCAAAAAATCTGAATCTTTTATTTTTTCAATGATTTTTTCTATCAAATAGTTATCTAATTCGTAATTAATAAAAACCTCATCTACATTATTAAAAGTTCTATAAACATCCTTTGAAAAAGATTTTAGATAATCTTTAGCATTGTCATCTATAGACATAATTATATGAGATATTTTTTTCAACTTCTCTGGCTTTAAAGGAATAGAATTCAAATCATCTTTAACAAGCGTTATTGAATTTGCAGCTATATAATTAGCAACTTTAGAATGTGAATTAGATCCAACTAATGACTCAACTCTTTCCCATTCTGGAAGACCTTTACCACTAAATAAACCTGCCTCTTTTTTTAAGTTCCAAATTTTTTCAACAGACTGATTAATCCTATCTTCTGATATCCTGCCATTCTCAAGGGCAATCTTTATTGATTTTATTGCATTCTTAGTATCAATTGGCAATAATATAATATCAGCGCCTGCCTCAATTGCTCTTACAACAGATTCTCCATTAGATATATTTTTACTCAATGCACCCATTTCCATTGCATCGGTAATAACCACTCCCTTAAATCCTAATTCATTCTTCAAAATCTCTGTTGTAATTTTATATGAATGAGTGGCAGGCTTATAAGATGAGTCTAAAGAAGGTACAACTAAATGCCCCATCATAATCATTTTAATGCTATCTTGAATAGCTTTTTTAAAAGGAATAATTTCATTTTTATACAAAACATCATCAGATACGTTGATTACTGGCAAGGATGAATGACTATCTATTTCTGTATCACCATGGCCAGGAAAATGTTTTCCACATGCAAATACACCTTGACTTTGGATACCTTTTATGAAACTAATACCATATCTTGAAACTACTTCAGGGGTGTCTCCATAAGATCTAAGATTTATAATCGGATTTTTAGAATTATTATTAATATCAAGTACCGGAGCAAAAACCATATGAACACCAATAGATTTAGCTTCTTTTGCGATAATTTCTCCTTGGAGATATGAGTTTTTCGGATTATTAGTTGACGATACTGCCATATTGCTAGGAAATAAAGTACCTCCATCCATCCATTGACCAAGTCCTCTTTCATAATCTGAACCTATAATAAGAGGGCTATCTGACCAGCTTTGAAACAAATTTATATTATGAAAAGCTCCATGTATATCAGCATAATACATAATCAAGCCACCAATCTTATGATTAACAATCAAGTCTTGAATTGAATTATATCTATAATCTTCTCTATTATAAAATTTTCCAGATACTCTAATCATAATCATTTGACCTATTTTTTCATCAATAGATAACATTTTCCAAGAATTATAATTTTTTTTTGAATCTAAATTATACATCGTTTTTGAATTTTTAGAATTAGAGCAATAAGAAAAGAATAGACAACAAACAGCTACAATAAAAATTCTAAATATTATTTTTTGAATCATACCTTAATATTCTACCGCTGGATTGTTGCCCACTATTTTCTTTTTATTTACTTTCATCGATTTAAGATCAGCGCATAAAAGACCTGCAGCATAGGATGGACATATATCTAAAAAAAGCCACTTTATATCAACAAAATCAAAGCTTAGGGAATTATTTAAATCAGAACGAAAGTAATCATTTTTTATAATACTACCATTTGCTGCAATAATAATATTTTTACTACCATATCCAAGTAAATCTTTTAATTCTAAAATATAATCTCCAATAATTCTTGTTGCTTGTTGAACTATAGATACAGCGATTTCATTGCCATTTTCTGCTTCTAATATTACTGTTTTTGCAAATGAGCTCAATAAAGAAACTTTGTTTTCAGAATCATTTATTTTAGTTATTAAATCATCATAATTATTAACATTAAAATGTCCAAGAGCTAATTTATTCATTTTATCTATATCTGATTTAAAAACAGACTCATTTAAACCTATTTCAACAATAGCTTCTTTAGCTATCCAATACCCACTTCCAATATCTCCTTTATCGTGACCTTTTCCTGCAACTTTTATAAAACTATTTTCTTTTTTCGCAATACATGCAATCCCTGTCCCAACATTAACTAAAATTCCCTGCCTACTTCCTAGCATAAAATTATAAACAGATTCTACATCGCTAGTTATAATAGATTTACTTGATAATTTTAAATTATCTAAAAGACCAAACAATCTCTGCCTACCAGTTTCATTTGAAGCTCCAGCCAGAGCTATCCCAACTGCGGAAAAATCATTTATGTCAATATTTGATTCTTTTGATAAATCTACGATTAAATCAACTACAATTTTAGCTGAAGATTTTTCATTAACAGAAATATTTGACCCACAAGTTATTTTATGCGCAATAGTCTGACCAGAATCATTAAAAACAACTCCTCTAGTTTTTGATGCTCCACCATCTATACCTATAATGTATTTATGATTCATTTTCTCTACTTACCAAGGTTACTGCTAAATAACTCAAAAGCCCACAAACTATAATAGCAATAGTATACCATAATAGAGCAGGAAAAAGATTTATTTCATTATTGGCATTCAAAACATCTGAAGAAACAACAACTATAGAATATATAATGTTATATTCTGATGAATTATCTAATGGCAGAAGCCTGCAATACTGTACAAAAGAAACACATATTAATAACAGACTAATAAAACTAACATTATAAATATTATAGATGCTAGAAATAATACCAATAAAAAAACAACTAGAAACAATAGGCACTATTTTTATAAACAAAAAAATAAAATCTAAGATAGAAATAGATATGTTATTAATTAACATCGTAAATAAAAATGAAATAATTAATTCTAAAAATGCAATAAATAAAGAAATCAACATACCAGAAAAAAGCAAACCGAACATAGATATAGGTTGATTAAAAATAAAACTTCTTTTTTTACTCAATGCCTGATTTGAAAAAAAATCATATACATACATATAAGAACATATAATAGGAGATGATATCCAAATACCCACAGAAGACCAAATCTTTATTTGCTCATCCATGAAAGGAACTACATTTATTAAATATAAAGCCATAGGCACTATAAATAAAACAAGCAAGTATTTAACATGTAAATTCTTTAGAACAAACATATTTTTAATTAATATAATACTACTCATCATTATATTTCCTCGTCTGTGATAAAAAAACATCCTCAAAATTAAAAGGCCTATTTTGCATATCTAAAAGATCATTTGGCAATGAATTTTTAAATATATCAAAAAAAGTTTTTTTATCTGAACAATAAAACTCCATCTCATTTCTTTTAATCCTAACATGATATAAATTGTCATTCAAGCGTACTTCAGAACTAAATTTTTTACTAATATTACTTTTAAATATCAGTTTATAATAACCATAACTTTCGGTTTTATCCATTATATCTTTAATGCTACCATTCAATCTTATTTTGCCTTTATCTAAAAAAGCAATTCTATCAGAGTAAGACTCAACTTCATTAAAATCATAAGATGTGTATATAATTGTTGAATACTTTAATGTTGTATTAATAAGACTCCACAACCACTTTTTGTTTTCTGAGTCTAGACCAAATGAAGGTTTATCTATTAATAAGTATTCAGGGCTAGAGGCAAGCGCTCTTGAGATTTGAATAAGCCTTAGCTTACTATATTCAACTTCAGAAATCATAGAATACAATATATGCGAGAAGCCTAATATATTTGACCAGTGATATATATTATGCTTAATTTCATTTGAAGTTTTCTTTGATACTAGCCTTAAATAAATATACAAATTCTGATAAACATTTAGATTATAATCAAAGTCAATATAATCTGGAATGTAGCATATTTTTCGTCTTACTTTAACAGATTCTCTTGTTAAAGAATTCCCATCAATAAATATTTTCCCTGAATCTACATTAATAATACCTGCAATTATTTTTAACAATACGGATTTACCGCAACCATTAACACCTACAATAGATAATGTCTGATTTTTTTCAAGCCCCAAATCACAATCTGCAATAATTGTTTTACCATTTATTTGTTTAGCTACTGATTGTAAGGATATTATTGCAGGCATAATATTTTAATGAATGTCGTACCAGCTGTAACCAGACTTACAGTCAACTTTTATAGGAACATCAAGCTTTACAGAATCCTCCATTTGACTAACGATAATTTCAGTCATAACTCTCTCCTCATCTAATGGCAACTCAAAAATAAGCTCATCATGTACTTGAAGCACCATATTAGATTTTAGCTTATTGCTTACAATTAAATTATTAATATTAATCATTGCAATTTTAATCATTTCAGATGCGGTTCCTTGTATTGGCATATTTATAGTAGCTCGCTTTTCTGAATTAACAACATTATTATTCAAAGCATTTAAATTACTAGTATCTCTTTTACGCCCAAAAAGTGTAGATATATATCCATCTTTTTTAGCTTTTTGTATCGTATTATCTATAAATAATCTAATGTTAGGATATGTCTTGAAATATTGATCAATTAATTTTTTAGCTGAAACCATACTAATATTAAGCTCCTTACACATTCTAAATGGACCCGCACCATACATTATCCCATAATTAACTATTTTAGCTTGCCTTCTTTGATCAGGCGTAACGCTTGAAACTTTTACGTTATGGACAAGAGATGCCGTCCTTGAATGGACATCTTCATTTTTTCTAAAAGCATCCAACAATGCAGGCTCTTTTGAAAAATGTGCCATAACTCTAAGTTCTATTTGAGAATAATCAGCAGAAATTAGCATCCATTTTTTTCTTTGAGGCTTAAAAGCCTTCCTTATTTCTTTACCTATAGCTGTTTTTATAGGAATATTCTGAAAATTTGGCTTCGTGCTAGAAAGTCTGCCAGTAGAGGCGACCGTTTGATTAAAAGAAGTATGCACTCTATTGGTGTTTGCATTCAAAAATTTAGGAATACCATCTAAATAAGTAGTTTTCAATTTATTTAAGTGCCTATAATCAAGTATACTTTCTGGCAGAGGATGAACCTTCTTTAAGACCTCTAATACTTCTACTGCCGTACTTCTTTTTCGCACCTCTTTTAACCCTAGCTCATCAAATAGGACCTGAGCTAATTGTTGAGGAGAATTAACATTAAAATTCCTTCCTGAATGGTTGTAAATTTTATCTAATAATAAATCAATATTAGCACAAATTTTATCAGAGATTAATTTTAAAACTTCCAGATCAACAAACAATCCATTTTGCTCAATAATAACAAGAACATTAATAAAGGGGATTTCTATATTTTTAAATAAATCCCATAAACTATTTTGTTTTAGCTTATCTTTCAATAAATAATATAGCTTAAAAGTTACATCTACGTTTTCACAGGTATAATTCTTTAAAATCTGCAAATCAACTTCTGAAATACATATTTGATTTCCCTTGTAACCCAAAATATCTTCAATATTTATTTTTTGATAATCTAAATATTTTAAAGATAACTCATCCAAATTATATGAATTTTTAGTAGGATTCAGTAAATGAGCAGCAATCATCGTATCAAAGTAGATATTATGAACCTTGACATCTAAAGCGGATAAAACAAGACAATTATACTTCATATTATGGCCAACAAACATCTTTTGAGGGTCTTCAAACACATCTTTCAATTGATTAATAATAAGATTTTTGCTTAAATCATAGCCTTCTAATTTGCCATTAAAAATTAAAGGAATATAGAAAGCCTGATTTTTATAAAAAGAGAATGAAATGCCTATAATTTCTGCATCTAATGGATTAGTGCTTGTTGTCTCTAAACTAAATGATACAACATCATGCTTGACAATATTTTTCTTTAATTTTTTTAAATCCTTCAAATTTAAAATCGAAATATATTGCTTATTTGAATTTTCAAGCTTTTTTAATGACGGTTCTTCAAAATTAATGTTTAACTTTTTATTGATTGAATCAATCATAGAAGGCATTTCAAAATCAATAAAATCCTGAGATATATTTTTCCAAACAATATCTTTCGTCCACATTTTATTTAAATCAATATTAATGGGAACATCTCTATCTAGAGAAACTAATTTATTAGAAAGTTCAATTGTTTGTACTTGATTTTTTATCATACCCTTAATTCTATCATTTAATATATTGTCTGAATTTTCAATAATACTAGCGACAGACCCAAATTGATTGATTAGCTTTGCAGCTGTCTTGGGACCTATACCACTAACTCCTGGAATATTATCTGAAGAATCACCCATCAATGATAATAAATCACATATTTTTTCTGGAGTAACATTCCATTTTTTTTGGACATTAGCCTCATCATATATAACTGGCCCCGAATATTTATTACCTGGATTATAAACAAACACATTTTTACATACTAATTGCATAATATCCTTATCACCTGTAACAATGTATGTTTCTAGTTTTTCTGATTTAATATATTTTGTTATAGTTGCTATTACATCATCCGCTTCATAGCCATCCTTCATAAGAATATTCATATTGCTTCTTTCAATCATCCTTATTATTTCTTTAATTTGTATGCTTAAATCATCTGGCATTTTTACTCTATTGGCTTTGTAAGCAGAATACATATTGTGCCTAAAAGTTGGTTTTTTAGAATCCATTGTAATTGCAATATAATCAGGAGATTCTTCATTTAAAATCTTAATAATTGAATTAAAAAAGCCATATATTGCTGAAGTTGGAAATCCTTTTTTAGTATAAAGAGGATTATTTATAAATGCATAGAAGGCTCTAAATATTAAAGCCATACCATCAATTAAAAATAATTTTTTCATTTAAGGATTTATTCGAGTCATAGTTCTAGCAAAGGGAACCGTCTCTCTTATATGAGAAATTCCACAAATCCAAGCAACTACCCTTTCTAAACCCATGCCAAATCCAGAGTGAGGAACAGAGCCATATCTTCTTAAATCTAAATACCATTCATAGTCACTCTCATTTAGATTTTCTTTTTTAATTCTATCTAATAAAACATCTATATCTGTCTCTCTTTCAGACCCTCCAACAATTTCTCCGTACCCTTCTGGTGCTAATATATCCATACTTAAAACGAGTTTGTCATTATCTGGATCCCTTCTCATATAAAATGCTTTAATATCTTTAGGCCAACCATAAACAACAACAGGCTTATCATATTGTTCTGATATAAAAGTATCTTCTTTTGCCCCAAAATCTTCTCCCCAATTAATATCAAATCCATTTTTTTGAAGCAAGTCTACACTATCTGAATAGCTTATCCTTGGAAAGGGAGCTACAATTTTATTCAAATTATCTATATCTCTATTCAAAATATTCAAATCCTGAGATTTATTTTTAACAACTTGTTTAACTACATAAGATATTAAATTTTCGGCCCACTGAATATCTTCTTCAATACCACAGAATGCAATTTCAGGCTCAACCATCCAAAACTCAGTTAAATGACGTCTCGTTTTACTCTTTTCAGCTCTAAAGCATGGCCCAAAATTATAGTGACGACCAAATGCCATAGCAGAAGCTTCTCCATATAATTGTCCTGTCTGAGCTAAATACGCCATTTTATCAAAATACTTTGTTCCAAAAAGAGTTGAAGTTCCTTCTGCAGCATTAGGAGTTAAAATAGGACTATCAATCAAAGTAAAGTCATTAGAGTCAAAGAAATCACGAATAGATTTGATTATCTGATGTCTAATTTTTAATATTGCATATTGCTTTTTAGATCTTAGCCAAAGATGTCTATGATTCATTAAAAAATCAGCTCCGTGCTCTTTTGGAGAAATTGGATAATTTTTACTTATCTGCAATACTTTTAAATCATATGCAATTAATTCAATTCCTCCAATAGCTCTTTCATTACTCACTACTTTTCCACAGACTTGGATTGAAGATTCTTGAGATAATCCCTTAAAGAGTTCAAACTTTTCTTCGCCAACATCATTTTTTGAAAAGATACACTGCAATAATCCAAATCCATCTCGAAATGTCAAAAACCCAATCTTACCACTTCTTCTAGAGCTATAAACCCATCCTTTCAAAGTAACATCTTTGCCTACATATTTACCTAAATCTTTTGATAGAATATTCATATTTACCAAGTTGCAATTATATTAGCCACAATATTTTCAGACATTTTCTTAGAAGCAATTTTAATTGCTGAATCTCTTGCAAGCCCAAATTCATCTTCATCTTCTGAATCCGTCAATCCGTCACCATCATTATCAATGCCATCATCCGATATATCTGATTTAGTTGCACTATAAACCCCAAAAGAAGATATTTCATTTGAAAAAATCAATTTATCTTCCAATAAATCATACCAAGAAACTTTAGCTTTAATAGTAACTCTCCATTCATCTACTAATTCGTATGCAACATTATCATAAGAAGAAAAAGTATAAGGTTTATCATCAACTGAATTTATAGTTATATCTAACCTACTCTTTGCTTCATTAAGACTTGTTAATTTAAGAACATTTTCCTTTAATAGAGTATCATATATTTCATTTTCTAAAACTTCCATAACTAAATATTCTGTAGAATTATTAATAATGGGTAAAATATTTACATTATCTATGTGTGCAGGCAATGAGCCTTTAAATGAATAATAAGAACATGACACAACAAATAATAAGCTCGCTAAAAAATATTTATTCTTCAATTCCATACTCTTTGATTTTCCTATACAATGTTCTCTCAGAAATATCCAAAACAGCCGCCGCCTTTCTTCTATTCCCTTCCATTTTTCTTAATGTTCGTTCTATAATCTCACCTTCAATATCTTGCATAGTAACTTGCCCAACCGAGTCATCTTGTAATGCAAAAGCTTTTGCATCATCAATTTCTTTATTTTCATTTTTCATATTATCAAAATTTGATTCTTTAGGCAAAAAATATGTATTTGAATTTACACTATTTTGATAAACATCATCTAAACCTTTTGAATTTAAAAACATTTGCTTAATATCATTGACATCTTGCCTTAAATAAAGGAGCTGCTTTAATATTAATTCTCGCTCTAGTTTATCGGAATCTGAATCTAGCTTCAAAGGAAGACTTTTACTGCTAGAATTATATTCATCTAAATTTATTTGAGAACAAACCATATCTCTTGTAACTCTACTCCCTTTATTTATAACCAATATACTTTCTACAACATTTTTTAATTCTCTTATATTGCCAGGCCAAGAGTAATTTTTCATTAATAATATAGCCTCTGCTGAAAATCCTTTATACGAAATACTATTCCTTGCTGTAAATTGGAGAGAAAACCTATCTATCAAGTCATCCAAATCCTCTAAATGATTCTTCAAATCAGGAACTCTTATATTTATTGTTTTAAGCCTGTAATATAGATCTTGCCTAAAATTATTTTTATCAACCTCACTTGAAAGGTCTTTATTGGTTGCAGCTATGATTCTAACATCAACTTTTTTAGATTTTGCTTCACCAACCCTTAAAAATTCACCTTGTTCAATAACTCTAAGTAGCTTTGCTTGTGTTTCTAATGGTAGCTCGCCTATCTCATCTAAAAATATTGTACCTTTATCTGCAGACTCAAAATACCCTTTTCTATTCTCTGTTGCTCCTGTAAAAGATCCTTTTTTATGCCCGAAAAGTTCACTCTCAATAATACCCGAAGGAATAGCTGCGCAATTAACAGTAATAAGTTCTCGAAATTTACGACGACTATTTTTATGAATTGCCTTTGCTACCATTTCTTTTCCTGAGCCTGAAGAGCCTGTAACAAGCACTGATATATCTGTGTCAGCAATCTGACTTATTAAAACAAGCATTTCTTCAATTAAGCTTGATTTACCAATAATACCTACAGATTTTCTTATTTTATCAGTTTGCATTAATTCCTCCTTATTAGAGACCTTTTTGGCCTATATCTTTTCTGTAGTACATACCTTCAAATTTTATATTTTCAATTTGAGCATAAACATTTTTAATTCCATTTCTTAAATTAGAGCCATAACTAACAACATTTAAAACTCTTCCCCCTGCAACAAGCAAATTACTATTAGAATAAATTGTTCCTGCATGAAAAATAAACCCAGCGCCACTATTTTGTTTAATTTTATCTAATGATATTTTTTGACCTTTTTTATATTTATCAGGGTATCCTTTTGAGGCCAGCACTACAGTTATATAAGTTTCATCACTAAAATGAATGGGTAAATCCTTCAATTTTCCCTTTATTGATTCTTTAATTAATTTAAACAAAGAAGTTTTAAGCCTAGGAATAACGACTTGAGTTTCAGGATCCCCCATTCTTACATTAAATTCAATAACATAGGGTCTTTCTTCAACTATCATTAACCCCACATACAAAAAACCCAAATAAGGATGACCTTCATCTGCAATTCCTTTTAAAGTAGGTTTAATTATATTATTCTCGACATTTTCAAGCAATTGCGGTGTGCATATTTTAGTAGGAGAATAGGCCCCCATTCCACCAGTGTTGCCACCTTTATCTCCATCAAAAACTCTTTTATGATCTTGCGCATCTCCTATAATCTTATAATCAGAGCCATCACATATGGCAAAAATAGATAATTCCTCTCCAACCAAGCACTCTTCAATTGAAATCTTATCTGATGCTTCACCAAACTTTTTATTAACAAATAATTCACTTAAAGCCTCCTCAAAATCTTGCTCTGAATGACAAATAAAAACACCTTTTCCTGAAGCTAGTCCATCAGCCTTAAGTACAATAGGTAACCCTAAATCTTTCTTAATTTTATAAGCATCTTCAATATTATCACACTCAAAATATTTAGGCTGCGGAATATTATTTTTACTCATAAATTTTCTTGCAAATAATTTACTACCCTCCAATTGAGATGCAAATTTATCTGGGCCAAAAATTTCAATGTTTCTATCTTTAAAAAAGTCAACAATACCTTCGTTTAAAGGTCCTTCTGGACCAACGACTATCACATCAATACCTTTTTCTTTCACATATCTATAAATTGAATCAAAATCATAAATATCTATATCGTAGTTTTTGGCCAATTCAAGTGTCCCACCATTTCCAGGAATGCAATGAACTTCTTCTACGAACTTATCATTTGAAATCTTATATGCTAAAGTATGCTCTCTTCCTCCAGAACCAATTATTAGTACTTTATTCATAATTTTCTCCATTTATAAATTTTTCTGAATTTCATCAATTTTATCTCTTAAAACAGCTGCTTTTTCAAACTGTAAATCTCTCGATGCCTTAAACATTCTTTTCTTTAAATTTTCTACTTCTAGCTTATCCAAACTATCAAGTTCAATCTTCAATTCTTCAGCGTCAGATTTCTGCTCGTCTGCGATTCTAGTTGAAAGGTTTATATCTTGAATAGATTTA
>PAHI01000062.1 GCA_002705575.1 Fidelibacterota bacterium
AAAGTTTTAGTTTTATTACCAATGAAAGGTAACTCTGAAAGAGTTACTAATAAAAACCTAAAATTATTTAACGGGAAGCCATTATTTCATACTATTATCGATGAATTAATTAAGTCTAAATATATTAATAAAGTTATAATTAATACTGATAGTGATTTAATTGCAGAATCGGCAATCAATACATATCAAAATTTTGTATCTATTCATAAAAGACCAAAAAGTATTCAAGGAGATTTTGTGTCTATGAATAAAATAATAGAATACGATCTTGATAATAGTTATTCAGATATTTATATTCAAACCCATAGTACTTCGCCATTACTAACTATTAAAACTCTTGATACTGCCATTGAGAAAATGATAAGTAAGGCACCAGATTTTGATTCTGTTTTCAGTGTTACTAAGATTCAGACCAGATTTTATGATAAAAATGGTAATCCTTTTAATCATGACCCTAAAGAACTTATTAGAACCCAAGATTTAGAGCCATTGTATGAAGAGAATTCAGGTTTTTATATCTTTACGAAGGAATCTTTCAAAAATGCAGATAATAAAAGAATTGGGTTGAAACCTTTGATGTTCGAAATAGATAAAATTGAAGCGATAGATATTGATGAAACTTCAGACTTTATAATTGCAGAGACACTGCATAAAGTATTAAAATGATTTTAGATAAAGGAGAAAATAGTGGTAGATATTTTAAATACCTATATTTGAATAGATTTTCAGAAAATTAAAGACTTTGACATTAATTTACGCTTTAGCCCTTTATATGTACATAATAAAAAAATAGATGAAACATTTTTCTCACAATAACAGCATTCTGAAAACAAAATTAAAAAACAAAGAGCTTTCAATAGGTTCTTGGTTAACAATACCACATCAGGCAGTAATTGAAATATTAAGCACTGCAGGTTTTGAATGGTTGACAATTGATATGGAACATTCTCCTATTAGTATAGAAAGTATTATGAATTTAATAGGTCATATTCAGGGTAATGGTATGCAAGCTTTGGTAAGGGTTAGTAAAAATGAAGAAGTTGCCATCAAGAGAGTTTTGGATGCAGGAGCTGATGGAGTTATTGTTCCAATGATACGTAATAAGCGAGAAGCTAAACAGGCCATAGACTATGTAAAATATCCAACAACTGGAAAACGCGGAGTAGGTTTAAATAGGGCTCAAAAATATGGTACTGCTTTTGATAATTATCAAAAATGGCTTAAAAACGAAGTTGTTGTAATTGCTCAAATTGAACATATAGATGCAGTGAATAATTTGGAAGAAATTTTTTCAGTTCCTGGAATAGATGGAATAATAGTAGGCCCTTATGATTTATCTGCATCAATGGGTTATCCAGGAGAATATCACAGACCAGATGTACAAGCTGCACTGTTAAAAATTGATGAAGTAACTAAAAAACTTAATAAAACTTTAGGTTTTCATGTCATTGATTCAGGCTATAAGAAAATACTAGAGAAAATCAATAAAGGATATTCTTTTCTCGCATTTAGCCTAGACTTTTTCTTTCTTGGTGACAAAGCCAGAGAAGAAATGAAACTGCTTAAAAGTAAACTAAAATGAAAAAGGTTTTAGTTTTTGGAGGATGTGGCTTTTTAGGACATTATTTGGTAAATGAATTATTAAACAGAGATTATGAGGTAACTGTTGCAGATATCCATGAAAACGAAAAATTGGATAGTAATATCACATATATTACATGTGATATAAACAGTAAAGAAAGCGTTGAAAATGCTTTTAAAAATAAACAATTTGACTTCGTGTATAATTTAGCTGGTTTTGCAAATTTGGATGTAGCCATACAGTATCCAATAGAGACGATTAAGTTAAACGTAATTGGAAACATGTATATTCTCGAACAATGTGTAAAAAATAATATTTCCAGATTTGTTTATGCGAGTAGTGCTTATGCGATGAGTAATAAAGGCTCTTTTTATGGTATTAGTAAATTAGCATCTGAGAAAATTGTTGAAGAATACTTGAAGAAATACAGTCTGTCTTTTACAATATTAAGATATGGCTCAGTTTATTCTGACAGACCATATGACAATAATTATATCTATAACTTAATTAAAACAGCTGTTTTAGAAGGCGAAATTAATCACAATGGTGATGGAAATGAATTGAGAGAGTACATTCATGCAGAGGATGCGTCCAAGCTTTCTGTTGATGTTATAGAATCAGAAGCATATAAAAACCTTCATGTCATCCTAACTGGAAATGAGCGAATGAAGCGTTCCGATTTATTTAATATGATAAAAGAAATATTAAACGGCAAGGTGGATATAAATTATAGAGAAGATGGTTACCATAATCATTATAATTTCACACCCTATTCTTTTGAACCATCTGTTAGCAGGAAACTTTCAGCAAACCCTCACATTGATATGGGACAAGGCCTATTAAAATGTATAAGATCTGTTCTTGAAGATAAAAAATAATTACAAGCAAAACGTTGTAAAGAAAGAAGTGTTTGACCACTATTCAGCAAGTTTTTTATATAAAACTTTAAAAAAACTATCTGAAAATAAAAAAAGTATATCAATTGCTTTATCTGGTGGTTCTACTCCATTACCTATTTTAGAAATTCTTAAAGACTATAAGCTCAATTGGGAATATTTTAATTTCTTTATGGTAGATGAAAGGATTGTTTCTATCTCAAGTTTATCCAGTAACTACGGAAATATTGAAAAAGTATTTTTTAGACACATAAATTCTTCAAGCTATTCTATGATAAAAGAAAACTATTCTATTAAGGAATGTGCAATTATTTATGAAAAATTAGTATGTTCAAAAATTCCTTTAGGTGAAAATAACTTTCCCGTTTTTGATTTAATTCTTTTAGGTATTGGAGATGATGGACATACGGCATCTTTATTTCCAAATACGAGTGGATTAAATGAAATTAAAAAAGCAGTGATCAAAAATAGTGTACCTCAACTAAATACCCATAGAATTAGTTTAACTTACCCGGTACTTTTAAACGCCTCTAAAATTATAATTTTAGCAAAAGGAGTGGTTAAAAATGAAATTTTAAAAAAAATAAAAATTGGTGAAGGACATAATTATCCCATAGCTAAGATTATTAATTCAAATGTAGATATAACTTGTATTTTGGGATTAAACTAATATGAATATAAAAAATATATTTTTTGATTTTGACGGCGTAATAACTGAATCGGTAAGTGCTAAAACAGATGCTTTTGAAGAAATGTATCTTCCCTATGGAAAGGATATAGCTAATAAAGTAGTTGAGTACCATAAATTACACGGAGGAGTTTCCAGATACGAAAAGTTTAAATATTTTCACAAGGAGTTTTTAAATGAAGTTATTAACAAAGTAAAAGTAGATGAATTAGCAATTCAATTTTCAAATATAGTTTTAGATAAAGTAATTAATTCAGATGAAGTTTTAGGTGCAAATTATTTTATAGAAAAGTACCATAAAAAATTTCAATTCTGGATCATTACGGGAACACCAACTGAGGAGATTGAGTTTATTGCTAAAAAAAGAAAATTAACTGATTTTTTTATAGGATTACATGGCTCACCAAAAAATAAGAAGTATTGGACAGAAAATTTGATTAAAAAACACAACTTAAAGAGAGATGAGGTAATATTTCTCGGAGATGCAACTACTGATATGGACGCTGCTCATTATTCAAAAATTCATTTCGCCTTAAGAGAAAATGATGAGAATAAAGAAATATTCAAAGACTATAAAGGTCATCGATTTAATGATTTTTATCAATTGGAAAAAATTTTAAATATTGTATAAATGAAAATTTTATTGACTACTACTTCCTTTCAAGACACGCCTGGAAAACATCATGATTTATTAAATGCTCAAAACTGGGATATTGATTATTTAAGAGGCCCTGTAGATGAAAGTGTTTTATTGCCCATTATTCATAAATATGATGGTGTTATATGTGGTGACGACGAATATACAAGAAAAGTCATAAAAGCTGGAAAAGAGGGCAAATTACGAGTACTTTCAAAATATGGAGTAGGTTTGGATAGAATTGACCTCGAGGCAGCAAAAGAATTTGGTGTTGCCGTTGCCAATGTTCCTGGAATTAATCAAGTTTCTGTTTCAGAACATGTACTCGCATTGCTCTTTTCTTTTCAAAAAAACATTCATTTACAATATAATTCCGTTCAAAATAAAAGTTGGAAAAGGTTAACAGGAAACGAAATTCAAGGGAGCTCAATCGGAATAATTGGTTTAGGCTCGGTTGGAAAAGAGCTCGCTAAAAAAAGTATAGCATTGGGTATGAATGTCTATGTTTTTGATTTATATAAAGATGAAGCCTTTTTATCTAAACACCCTGAATTAACTTTTGTAGATTCATTAGAAACGATTTACAGTAATGCAAGTGTAATAAGTTTACATTTACCTCATACACCAAAAACTGAGAATTTAATTAGTAGAAATGTTATTTTTGAAAAGTTAAAAAGAAAGCCAATAATTATAAATACAGCTCGAGGAATGCTGGTAGATTCTTTAGCTGTGATAGATGGACTAAAATCGGGGAAAATAAAAGGATATTTAACAGACGTTTTATCACACGAACCGATGCTTGACGATGAAGTGCTAAGGGGTGTAGAAAATGTTATTATAACACCACATGTTGGATCTAGAACTTACCAAAGTGTTCAAAGACAAGGTACAATGGCTGTAAACAATTTATTAAACTTAATAAAAAACAAAAATAATTCAATGCTATGAAAAGTAAAATTTTAAAAATTCTAGCAGGAATCTCTTACTATCCAAGATTATTATTAGATTCATTATTATTTTTGTTTATTCAAAATGACTACTCATTATTAGATAAATTCAAATCTCAAGATTGTCTTATTGTTGGTAATGGCCCAAGTTTAAATAAAACTGATTTACAGAGAATAAATATGCCCTCCATCGGTATGAATAAAGTTAATCTGCTGTTTTCAAGATCAAAATGGAGACCGGATTTAATTGTTTGTGTTAATGGATTAGTTATTAGACAAAATGCAGATTACTTTAATTCAACAGAAATTCCTTTGGTTCTTCCAGTAAAAGCATTGTATTTAGGAGTAAAAAAAAGACCTAATATAATTTTTGTTAAAATTTCTGATTCTATAAATTTTCAGAATGATTTAAATAAACCTCTTGGAATAGGTAGCACAGTAACTTATACTTGTTTTCAGATTGCTGCTTTTGCTAAGATTAGATCCGTAAATATTGTTGGAGTTGATCATAATTTTACTCTTGACTCTGATAAAAAAAATAAAGAGCATAATATTGAATTATTAAAAGGCGATGACGTAAATCATTTTGATCCAAATTATTTCAAAGGTAACTTTTGGGGTCTTCCGGATTTAAAAGCAAGCGAAGAGGCATTTATAGTTGCAAAAGAGTACTTTTCAAATAAAAAAATACAAATTATTGATTATACTATTAATGGGAAGTTACAAACATTTGTAAAAGGGGATATTCATAATTTATATAAAAAATAAATCATGAATATTTTAATAATTTCTGCTGTATTTCCTCCTGAACCTGTTGTTTCAGCTAATTTGTCAAGAGACCTCGCAGAAGAATTGAGTAAAAATAATCAACTCACTGTTCTTTGTCCAAAACCAACAAGACCAAATGGTTTTATAATGAATAATAACTTTGAACCAGATAATTACAAAGTCGTACGTTTGAATTCTTTTACATGTCCTTCTTCTGATTTATTAGGGCGTTTTAGAGAGAGTTTTAGTTTTGGAAGGTATTGTCAAAATTATATTGAAGCTAACCATGACAAAATTGATATAATTTATGCCAATACTTGGCCGTTTTTTGCTCAGTATTTCACTGTAAGCACATCAAAAAAATTCAATATTCCTTTAATAATACATGTACATGATATATATCCTGAGTCATTTTCTAATAAGATACCTGCTTTAAAGACATTGCTTAATTTTATTCTTTTGCCAATAGATAAATTTTTACTTAATAATGCAACAAAAATTATTGCTATTTCAAAAAAAATGAAAAACTATTTGATGAATACAAGAAAAATTTCGGGAGATAAAATTTTTATTGTACAAAACTGGCAAGATGAAAATAATTTTATGAAATTTAAGCTGCAGGGTAAATTAGATATTGTAGACAAACCATTCACGTTTATGTACCTTGGTAACATTGGGCCGGTAGCTGGAGTTAATTTGTTATTAGAATCTTTCTTTAATGCTAATTTGAAAAATTGTAGGTTGGTTATTGCTGGATCTGGTTCAATGAAAGAGATATTAAAAAAAAAGGCACTTGAATTAAAATTAGATACAATTGAATTTTGGGATGTTCCTGATGGTAAAGTTCCAGAAATTCAAAATCAAGCAGATGTAATGTTATTACCAATAAAAAAAGGTTCAGCTTTAAGTTCCATTCCGTCAAAACTACCTGCATACATGTTTTCAGAAAAACCGATTATCGGATGTATGGATAAAGAAAGTGATACCGCAAAAGCAATCATTGAAGCTAACTGTGGTTGGATATTACCACCTGAAAACCCAGAACTATTGTCTAGATTAATGTGTGAAGTATCATCTCTTTCCAATAGAGAACTTAAAAATAAAGGCTACAAAGGATTTAACTATGCAATCAATAATTATTCAAAAAAAAGAAATCTTGTCAAATTGGTTAATTTATTTAAATAATCTGATTATTGAATTATATTTATTAATCAAAAGATTATATCTATAACTTCAATTTAGCACACTATATATATGAAATTTAGAATAGCAAAAGTAAGTGATTACAAAGAAATTGCAGAATTACACTACAATGTAAGAGATAGATATTCTCGTGGATTTTTTTCAAAAATGGGAAAATTGTTCTTAAACCAATATTATAAAATCATACTAAATGACCCAAATGAAGTAGTTGTATGTGCAGTTGATGAAAGTGGATTTATATGTGGTTTTACAAGTGGCACCCTCAATGTTGAAGAGCAATTTGAAAATTTACGAAAAAATAGTTTTTCTTTATTGATCGCGTCTATTCCTTCAGTTATACTTAATCCAAAATTAATTCTTGAGATATGGGAAAGATATAAATTTAGTAAAGGTAAATCAAAGAAAAAATTTGTGACCGAATCTGGTGCTAGAGGTGAGTTTTGGGTGTGGAGATCGGATAATAAACATTCTATTTGGTCTCCAATATTAAACGAAAAGCAATTGCAAATTTTGTACGTACTTGGAGTTAAAAACTATGGTATTGAGGTAGACGTTGAAAATGATAAAATTCTTTCATTTAGTAAAAAACATGGTGCAGATGAAGTGGATATGATAATCTCGGATGGGGGAAGACAAAGAGTTTTGTTAAATTATGAAATTAAGAATAGATACATATTAAAAAGAAATAAGAATAAACGGAAGTTATAATTTTTGAATATTTTCTTTAGAAATTTTAGTCTTAAATTCTTGCTATATTTAACAGCTAAAATTATACAATTAAATGATATTTTTGTAAACCTCTAAAATTAGCAGAAGAAAATTTAATAATGGTTAGATCAACAGCTCATGAAACAATAAATATTTATACTTTTAATAAATCAAAAAAAGAAACTATTATTCTAATTCATGGTTTATTTGGTAACTCAGGATATTGGCTGCCTTTTCTTAGTTATTTTAATAATTTTAAAATTTTAGTATTAGATATAAATTATCCAAAAATATTTTCAGAAAACTCATATCAAATAAATTTCTATAAATTTTTTAAATCAATCCTCGAAGATGACAAAAAGTATACTTTAATTTCTCATAGTATGGGAACGGTTTTGGCTCAATTTTTTCCAGAGAAAAAAATAAAAATTTCTTATGAA
>PAHI01000063.1 GCA_002705575.1 Fidelibacterota bacterium
TAATAAATAAGTATTTAATTTAATATATGAACGATATACCATGGGTAGAAAAATATAGACCAAAATTATTAGATGGTGTTATTTTAAATAATTGCAATAAAGATATATTAAATAATATAATAACTAAAAGACATTTTCCAAATTTGTTGTTTTATGGACCTCCTGGAACAGGTAAAACAACAACAATGGTAAATTTAATAGATTTATATCAAAAGGATGTGAATATGAAAAAAAGTTTAATAATACATTTGAATGCATCGGATGAAAGAGGTATAGATACAATAAGACAACAAATAAGTTTATTCGTAAATAGTAATGGTCTTTTTAGTAAAGGTATAAAATTTATAATTTTAGATGAGGTAGATTATATGACTAAAAGCGCACAGATGGGGTTAAAATATTTAGTAGAGAATAGTAATGAAAATGTAAGATATTGTTTAATATGTAATTATATAAGTAAAATAGATAAGTCATTACAAAATAGTTTTATAAAATTAAAGTTTAATTCTTTACCAGAAGAAGATATAGTAATATTATTGAGAAACATATCTATAAATGAAAAATTAAATTTAAGTATAGATAAGTTAAGTACAATTCAGAGATATTTTGATTCAGATATTCGTAGTATGATAAACTATATGCAAACAAATAAGTTAAATGTAAATTTGATTGATAGTAGTATATTAGATGGTTTGATCAATAAAAAGGTAAAATTGAATGAATTAAAAAGTAAAATAAATAAAATTTGTATAGAGTACAATATAGATAGATATAGTTTAATTAAATATTATATAAGAAATATTATAAGTAATAAAAAGATATCAATCACAGTAAATAATATAAATTCATTAGAAGCCATAATTAGAGGATTAGATGTAGTTAATAATAGTAATTTTGATTACATTTTAATTAAATTATTACATTTTGAATAGTTATCTATTCTAGATAGTAATTTTTTATTCCAATAGCTATTGTCGTCTGGGGTACTAGGATAATCAGGTATATTGTCATTTTTGTAAATATAATTATAATTATTATTATTATTATTGTACTTTTTATTTTTGTCATCATTAATGAGGATAGTAATAGGTTGAGTAGAACTCATTATACTATTATAGTAATATAATAAATTAATTGAAAGGGAATAATTTAAAGACAATGGTAAGATAATATATACTTATGATGGACTTAAACAGCATTGATGATGAATGGAAGATGTTTATGGAGAATGGATGCTGTAATACTGTTGATGAAACGACAAAAGATTTATCAAACATTCCTAAATGTAGCGATATTTATATATCTACAAAAACAAAAATAGTATATTTAAACAGTGAAATAAATTTAAATGAATTATTTTGGAAATTAGAAATTATGCCTTATAATGTTTACGATGATGGTATAATAAAAAAACAGATTAAAATTAATAGTAAATGTGAAAAAGATGTGGAAGATATACAAAGACAATTACATAATTACAAATATTCAAGTACTTATATAATAAATTCAATAAGTAATCCATCGGGTAGAGTAAAGTTCAAAGATATAAGAAAGGTAAGCATAGGATTATGTAAAAAAGATTTTATAAATCAACGAAAATTTGAGAAAGGTGCATTTTATAATTGTTTTGTAATAATTTTGAGAGTAAATATTAATAATATTTTCAATGAATATCACATAAAAGTATTTAATACAGGAAAATTAGAGTTACCTGGTATTAAGAATGATAAAGAATTAGACATAATAATAAGTAAATTATTGTACATATTAAATAAGTATAGTAGTAACAATCTATCATGTTTAGATAAAATAGATACAGTTTTAGTGAATTCAAATTTTGATTGTGGATATTTTTTGGACAGAAATAAATTATTTACTATTCTGAAAAACAAGTATAATATTCAATCGGTTTATGATCCTTGTTCATATCCAGGTATTCAATGTCGATTATTCTTTGATGAATTAGACAATATATCTAGTGATAATACAGAAATTAACGGTGGTAAAGTATCATTTATGATATTTAGAACAGGAAGCGTTTTAATAGTAGGAAAATGTAATATGATTGTTTTAAATAAAATATATATGTTTATTAGAAATATACTAGAATCTCAATATAAAGAGATTTTTGATATGAAGAAAGAAGTAAAAGATAAAGTAATAATTAAAAAAAAAATTAAACGTAAAATTAAATTTACAGTTTAAATAGCTTTTTAATTATTTTATTATTAGGTAATAAGTTAATATTTTCAATATCAACAATATTTAATGTTTTAATTTCATATTTATCGATATATTTAATAATAAGTTTATATAATTGTATTGTTTTTTCTATTGAATGAATTTTTGTTAATATAATATCGTTACAAACGATTATACTATCAATATTACCAATTAATTCGTTAAAATTATTTTTGAATATATTTTTTACAATATTTTTATTATTTAATTCAATATTTAGATTTTTATTAGTAATTATGGTATTAGACAAGACGCTATTATAGAACATAATTATTTTATCTAATGTTAATATATTTTGTTGTTCAATGTCGGTTATATTATTTAAGTTTTTTTTTATACTATACAATATTTTTTTATAAATGAAAATGGTTGCATCTTTAATATTTAAATTTAGTAATTTATTACTATCATCTTTAATTTGTTCTATAAATTCACAATAATACAAAATAGACTTTTTTGTATGATAATTAACTAAATCTATATTTTTTGAATGAAGTAATAGCAAATTAAATACATGATATATATTTTCTATTCCTTTTATTAAGATATATTTATAGTATATTGATGTTACCATTTTTTTAGATGAATTGATAAATTCTTCTATTATTATAGTATAATTAATAAAAGCGGTTTCAATGTTACAATTAAATGCTTTAATGTAGTTATTTTCATCATCTAGATCAAAATTATTCATATATATAGTCATTAATAATTTTTCTCATTGTATTTAAACTAAGATATAGAGAAAAACATATAAACAATGAGCTAGTAGCTAATAATATTTTAGGTATAATATACCATTTAGTTACATGTTTAATTTCATTTTCAGTATAATTTTTAAGTACAGAGGCATGATCATTTAATAAATATTTAGAAACTAAGAATGCGTTTGTAGTGAATGCAAGAGACACCATTGTAAACATTAATTGTTTAACTCTAGATCTTTCAGAACCCTTTCTATAATATCTGGAAGCGCCAAGTAACGCCAATGAAACAGAAAGATATAATCCAACGTTTCTAATAGATGTATGGAAATGCATTTGTAATTTTCCTAAATCAGATCCGTAGAAATTCTTTTTCATTATATATTATAATTAAATTATAATTTAAAGAATATTAAAAAGTATTTAATTATAATGGCTTCTCAAGTTGAAACTAGTAGCTGTAGAACTCCAGATGTTACTACTCTACAACATATATGCAAGCTTTCTATTGTAAATGACAAACCTGTTATGTTAGATTATTGGGTAAATTCTGTAGAAAAAAAAGTAATAATTGGTGTTAGAGAAACTGGTGAAAAACTTTTAGTTAAAAATGAAGAAGAATACACAAGTCCAATTGGTAAAGTTTACAAGGTTAAAGATGATTATATTATAGAAACAGAGAACTCACTTTATATAGTAGATTGTGGTATCGATACAAAGAAAATATCGTAATATATATATATGGATAATTCGCCTATACATATTACCTTAGATGATGAAGTAAATGATAAAACTTCAATGCAAAAAGGTTTCAGAATGCTAGTAAGTCATGTTAGAACAAAAAGAACAAGTTTAGGAATAGATAATAGCGAGACAGATCTAAGTAAAAAATGGAATAATTTAAATTTATTAATATTTAATTATAAAGAAGCACATATAGAGTGTAGAGAATTGAATAATTTTTTCGATCGTTTATTAACAATAATAGCTTTAATTATGTCATTTATAACAACATTTTTGTTAGCTATTAAAGATATACAGAATGATGTCAATCATTATCTTTATATTACAGAATGTGTTACAAGTGGTATCGCTACTTTAACAGTAGGATTATCAAATGCTTATGATAATGCAGGTAAAAGAGAGATACATAATAATGTAGTTCTTAAATTAAGAAATCTAGCACTAACAACACAACAATTATCTGAAATAGAAGAAAACAGAAATGATATAAATAAATATCAAGAATGTTATGGTAAATTAATAGAAGCATTAGGTACAACACATATTTATCAAGAAGTTAGAAAAAAATATGGTTTAGATAAAAAACATTTATCGTGATTAATTGAGTAAAAAATATAAATTTAATTTATATTAGATAATAATGGCAAATAAAGCAGTAGAATTTATTATAACAGAATATCAAGACCATAATTTAGTGCATTTTAAAATGGTTAGAGAGGATATTAAAAGAAAGGATGTCAATGATTTTTTAGAGGAATTTTTAGAAATGATTACAAGATTTAAAAATGAAAACGTTAGATATTATGGTTTATGGCATATGAATGTAACCACTTTATTACCCCCAACATACATTAAAATTATTACAGATTTTATGCCAAAAATTAGAGAAATAGGTGCAGAAGTTAATTTAGGTTCTGCAATTGTTTTTAAAAGTGGAACAATAAGAAGTTTATTAAATAATTATATAGTTAAATACAAAATGGATGCGAATTGGATTAAATTTATAAAAACACCAGATTTAGGTTTAGAGTTTTTAAAACAAATAGGAATGAACGATGTACCAAAAAATAAGACTATTTCTATATAATTTAAAATTATTTAAATATAGAGTTTTAAATAATTTTAATGTCTAATAAGGTTCATGTCCTAACATATGCATCTCACTCTCAAGGATTTTATAATAATTTAATTAACAATGATTATAACATTAAGTTAATTACATTAGGGTATGGGGTGAAATGGAATGGACTTAGAGATAAACCTAGGGCTGTTTTAAACTATTTAACATATGTTCCAGACGATGATATAGTAATATTTGTAGATGGATTTGATACGATTATAAAAAAACCGATGGATTTAATATTACAAAGATTTAATGAAATAATTAAAGATGGTAAAACAAAAGTATTGCTTTCTAAAGAACAATGTTATAATCAACAAGATAATTTTTTTTTTAAATATTTTTTCAAGTATTTTCAATACAAAGTGTATAGTTATAAAAATAATGTAATAGTTAATTCAGGTTTGTATATGGGCTATGTTAAAAATATAAAGATTTTATTGTATGCACATAAATACAATGATAATCCAAATGTGGATCAAATATTAATGAATAAAACTTATCCAAATTATGATTTTATTAAAGTAGATATGGATAATCGTATATTTTTTAATTGTCCGGTTTATATGAATACACAGAGTGATGCTTGTTTTATTCAATATCCAGGAGAATTTAATTTTCATCGAATAAAACGAGCCATTTTAGCAGACTATAATCATTGTTTTAGATTAGAAATTAATTTAATGAAATTTTTATTATTTATTTATTTTTATTGGAAAATTTGTTAATTTACGGCTGCCGGGAATTGAACCCGAGGCGCTTGCTTGGAAGGCAAGCATGTTACCACTACACCACAACCGTTTTATCGACACAGGTAGGATTCGAACCTACGCGTGCAAAGCACACCGGCTTAGCAGGCCGGCTCCTTAACCACTCGGACACTGTGTCCGTCGACACGAGCAGGACTCGAACCTGCGCGGGAATATCCCAATGGATTTCAAGTCCATCGCTTTAACCACTCAGCCATCGTGCCTTTACATATTGATTAAAATTAATTTATATTTTCGAAATTAATATTATAATGGTGGGAGGAAGTTTAATGAGATTAACATTCTATATTTCAATAGTAATACAATTTATAACCGGAATAGTAACATTTGGTGGTATATTTTATAAATTGCCAAAACAAGATAGAGTTTTAAAAGATATTTTAGGATTAGAAACAATAGTTCAATTAGTGGAAGGATTATTCTATATCTACATAATAAGTTCGTTAAGATATATGAGGTCAAATGATATAACTAAAAGAAGATATTTAGACTGGGTAATAACAACTCCAATGATGTTACTTTCAACTATAATTTATATGGAATATGAAAATAATAAACTCACCAATAAAATAGTAAATACAAAAGAATTTATCAATAATAATAGAAAAAATATAACTAATATGTTTTTATTCAATACTTTAATGTTGGTTTCGGGGTTTTTAGGTGAAACACGTATAATGCTAAAATCAATAACAATTCCTATAGGATTTGTTTTTCTCTTTTTAGCATTTAATATAATGTATAAAAACTATGTTGGAAAGGCTGATATTAATAAGAGAATATTCATGTTAATGATTATTATTTGGTCTATGTATGGTATAGCTGCTATATTTCCAACAATTCTTAAAAATATTTCTTACAATATTTTAGATATAATATCTAAAAATTTCTATGGTTTATACTTATTCGCCAAAGTACGAGATATAGCCACTCGAACTACATAATAGACAAACTATACTTTTAAGTTAAAATTTTATTTAATTCAAATATTTGTTTTTCTGTTAACGATTTTGGGAAAATCAAATTGAATGAAATGATAAAATTTCCAGTATGGTTGTCTCTAATAAAACCATAACCATTAATTGTTTTTGTAAAAGATGGATTAATTATATTTCCAGAATTGTTTGAGAATTTTAAAACTTTACCAGATATATGTTTAATTTCAAAATTACATCCACATAATGCTTCTTTCAATGTAACATTATGTGTATATTCAAGATCTATACCACTTCTTTTATATATACTATCGTTATCAATAAGAACAATTACCTTTATATCGCCTTGTTCTTCATCAACTATATTGCCTTTTTTCTGAATAGTAATAAATTCGTTGTTATCGATACCTTTCGGAATAGTAACATAAATAGTCTCGCTTTCAAGTGTTTTATTGTTTTTTCTTTCTATTAATAATGGCAATATACATCCATTATATGCTTGTTCCATATTTATTCTTATGGTCTTTGAGATAATATTAGGTTTTTTTGAAGCAGCATCTTTTCTACGATGTAAAATATTATGAAAGTCGTTATTATCATTTTTAAATATAAGGTTAATTAAATCATCATTATTAAAATGCATTGTGTTTATATTTTTAAAAGCAAAAGAACTTTCCATATCATATACTTTTCGTTTTTCAATATTACTTAAAACTTCATATGCTACAGTTATATTTTTAAACTTTTCATTATCACCTGTATCTCTATCTGGGTGATATTGTAATGATAATTTTCTAAAAGCTTTTTTAATATCGTCTTGTGATGCTTTATTGTCTAAACCTAAAACATCATAGTAATTTACATTATCATCAAAATACATTATAATAAAGATAAGATAAACTTAAATAAAACTTAACGAATAATCAATATATATGACATTACCCTTTTCATTGAAATATAAACCAACTAGTTTTCACGATGTTAAATTAGATTTAAATGTAAAACATTTATTATTAAATCTTATAAATATTGATAATATTTCAATAATTTTAGTAGGCGAAAGTGGGGTAGGAAAGACTACAATCGTAAATGGTATTATTAATGAATATTATAAAAATATATCTAAAATAGATAGAAATGACAATGTATTATTTGTAAATAGCATTAAAGAACAAGGAATAAATCATTATAAAAATGAAATTAATATATTTTGTCAAACAAAATGTACTATTAACAATAAAAAAAAAACAATAATAATTGATGATTTAGACAATATTAATGAACAAAATCAACAAATTTATAGAAATTGTTTAGACAAATATCAAACCAGTGTAAATTTTATATTTGCTTGTATTAATTATCAGAAAATTATCAATAGTATATTATCTAGAGTGTTGTCTATAAACATTAAAAAAATTTCTAATGAACATCTTATTGAATTTGCAAAAGAAATTATTAAAAAAGAAAACATTAAAATAGATGATGATAATATTTGTAAGTTTGTAGAATTAAATAATAGTTTGCAAAATATATTAAACTCCTTAGAAAAAATCTATTTATTAGATAAAAAATGTGATGATGCTCTTTTAGAAAATATATTTACATTTATTGAAAATTCATCATTTGATAAATTAACCAATATAGTTATATATGAACACAATTTGGATAAGGGAATAGAACTAATTTTAAGTATTTATAATGAAGGGTATTCTGTAATAGATATTTTAGATTCATATTTCAATTATATAAAGTTTAATAATAATCTAAGCGAAGAAATAAAATATAATATTATAAAACTAATTTGTAAATATATAACTATTAATAATACTATTCATGACTCAGATTTAGAATTATGTTTTCTTGTTAATGATTTAGTTAAAATAGGTAATATATATGAATAAAAATCAAGTAATTCATAGCGATAATTGCTACGCTGTTTTAGTAAATTTATTGAAAGAATATGCCTCAACAGAAGACATTTATTATGTAATTAATGTTGTAAGTTATAAAAAACTAATTTATGACAATAATTTAATTAATTTTATAGATGAATTAAAACCGTTTTATTATAACTCAAAATTAAAATATTTAGAAAATTGTAAAACATATAACAATTTTCTAACAATTATAAGACAACTTTGTTCATATAACAATTTATCTTATCATAAAAAAGTAATTTATAAGAAATCAAAGTATGAACCATCTTATTATATTAATATGAGTTCAATAGATATTTAGTGAAAACAGTATTACTTGACAATAAGTCTTTTTCATTTAAGTATGTAAACCATGAATATTTATGTCTTTTTTTAATTTCTTCATTAGGAATATATATACCATATATATCTATTTCTAGCTTTGGGATGGTTGTACCAACAATATCTTCTATTATTAAAGGTTTCCCATCTATTTTTTTAGTTCCAATCTTATTAGCCTCCAACATAGTCATTTTGTTATTAGTAACTTGTTTATGACACCATCTGTTTAAATCATTTGATAATTTAATACTATCAGTTAAATTTTCATTATTTAATTTTATAAATTTAATAAACTCTTCTATCACTTTACCATCTTTAACCGAACCCATGAATGTAGAATCTGGAGAGAAGGTTTTCCCATAAGAGTTATTTGATATATTTTCAACAATAAAACAACCATGATCTACTATACATTTATTATAAACCTCTATCAGGTCTTTAATACATAAGAATGAGTAAGGTACCAAAAATCCACCATATTTATATAATACTTCCATAATATACAATTTACGTAAATTGTTTTTCATTGGATTTGCAAAATCTTTCAATATAACACAATTGTGCTCAGGAAGAAGATATTTAAATGAATTATCATCTATAATAGCTATATCAAAGCTATTACCACATTTATCAATAATACTCTTCATTGTTAAGTTAGTATAAGGTAAATTGAAATGTAAGCTATTTCGATCGTTAAATGACTCCCATTTCCTAGAATTTTTCTCATATGGAAGATATATCCACAATTTAGGTTTAAGTGTTTGATTTAAATTATTTATATTTTTTTCATCAATTAAGTATTTTTTAACCATTTCATTGGTGTTTAATAAATCTGTATTTGCCAAATTTTTATCTATTTTCTTAATTAAATTTTTTAATGGAAAAACTATGATTAAAAAAATAATGTATTTTATATATTTGTTATCCATATAATATATAAAAATATTTTAGTTTTTTAATTGTTTAAGATTTGCCCAAAAATTTTTTTTGTTTTTTAAATTGTTTTCTTCTTCAACTATTAACTTGTAAATTCTTTCAGTAGTTTCAATGTTATCTTTAGCTTTTAGTTTATTCATATATTTTTCACAAACTATTTCATTTAATGGATCAATGTTTATACTTCGTTCATTTCTTAACTCTTCTACAGTCTTTGCTGTTTGCATATTTTTTAAATCATTATCTGTTATACCTATGACCGATTCATTAGTATAAACATTCTTAAGATCAGAATTACCATAACTAGTCTCTCTATCTAAATTTCCATAGATAATATTATTAGAAAATGTAAATGTTTCTATATCATTTTGTATTGTTAAAGCTCTACTATTTTCTTTTCTTTTCTCATAACTTAAATCTTCATCTTCATTAGACGATAACCAATCACCATATCCATATTCATTTTTTTTACAATGTTTTTCAAATAAATCGTTAAACTTTTCATTAAAGTTTTTGTTAGATGTAAATTTTTTTGCTATTTCTTCTTCGCTTTTATCAAAAAAATCATTTTTTATGTTTTCGAAATCTAGCGGTGCATTATTATTTCTAAACCTAAATTCTGCAACTTTCAATAGTAATTTATAAGCATTCAGAAAAAATATAAAATATTCTTTATCTAATTCACATTTATCAGGATGGACTGCGTAAACTATATTCTTAGCATTTTTAAATTCTTCTGCAGTAAAATCATCACTTAATTTAAACAATATTAATAGATCTTTTAGTTCATAATTGTATAAATTTAAATCCAGATTTTCCATTATTTAATAATTGGATTTAAATTTATTGCAAAAATCGTGATGATGTCCGTCATCTACTAAGAATTTGTACACTACTGGACTAGGTATATCATAATGAGGTTTAATGTTATTTCTAATATATAACGACAAGTATTCATCAGTATTGGGTACTAAAATATCATTATTATAAAGTTTAATTTCTTTTATAGTACCTAATTCATTGGATACATGCATATATAGATCTCTTAACTTAGCATTTTTATTTATATGTGTAAGAAAAGAATAATCACAACATTTAGAAATAAGTAATTGGATGTAAAAACCGTTTGATCTTATTTTATTTGTATATTCAAGAAATTTTTTTTCATAATCATTTAATGATTTATTCATGTATATTTCTCAATTTAAAGTATTTGTGTATGAAACACAATTTCTGAAAAAATTAATCAAGTCATCATTTTCAGAACCACTTATTGAAAAATCTGGTGCAAAACTTTTATTATCCTTTTTATATGCTAAAATTGTTGGAACACCTTTAATCATTTTTTTTGATTTCATATATGCAAATATATCAAAATTCTCGTCTACATCTATATTTGCACATGTAACAGTTTTTGGTGTTTTAGAAAACTGATCTTCTACAAACGGAGCTATTTTTTTACAAGGGCCACACCAACTTGCTGTAAATTTTATAATAACTAACCCTTCATTAGAATTAATCAACTCTCTAAACTCATTTCGGTCTAAATTCTTAATTATTTCTTTTGTTGTCATTGAAATATATTTATATAAATATTTAA
>PAHI01000064.1 GCA_002705575.1 Fidelibacterota bacterium
CCGATCTGATGCGGGTGGTGCCTTTGTGTCTGATGCGGGTGATGTTTTTTGCTTGGGTTTGTTATTGGACGTTCTTAATCCCATTTCTCTTTTTAAGTTAATATTTGCTCCAAAAACAGTTGCATCCGAATAGGAAGCACCACCGTCTTTTTTTGTTTCATTACAATTGCTAGAAGAAGTAGAAGTACTATATCTACCATCTTGTTGTAAATTATATGGCCAACCATATTGATCTGTGGAGGCAGGAGTGTATAACATATATGGACCTGTTGGTCTACCTAGTGGTTCAGGCAAGGGTCTTTTTAATCTAGGATCATTTTCTTTTTTAGCTTTTTTCAACCAATCGTATGCATCTTCTACACTTTTATTACTAGTTTCAATAAGAGCTCTCATAATTTCAAGATCTGTGAAATTTTCTTTAATCTTATTTTTCCATTCTTCAAAAAGTGAAACATCATGACTATCTACAGAATGACCGCCAAAACCACCATTTTGTTCCAAATATTTATTACTAAATATTTTTTTCAAATTATCTCCACTATCACCAGAATCACCTAAAATATTTTCCGCAAAAGATGTTGGTTTGTCATCAAACTCAGGTTGGGCCTTTTCCTCAGCAGCTTGTAGCGCCTTCATTTGTGCTTTTTGTTGTTCATCACTTTCCACTGGTTTTGCTTCTACAACTACTGCATTTGGATCAACTGGTTGTGAATCAACTACAGGATCAGCTGTTACCATAATGTTACCATCTGGATCGTGTGCGTGTAAAAATCCGGGTGTGTTTGGTGTAGAGTGATCTACATCTCTTTTATCCCCACCTCTTTGCCTTTTAAAACTTTTATTTTTTCTCACTCTTCTTCTATTTTTTGGTGTTTTTCTAGCCATCATTTTTTCAAGTTTATTAAATTGTTTTTCTAATTCGTTAGTCCAAGTTTTCTTTACTTTACCCTTTTTACCGCCAACTTGTGCTTGATGCGCTAAATCGTGTTGTTTTTTAAAATCCTTTGGAACCCCTAAATTGTCCAATGGATCTTTATCCATATAAGGATAATTAAAACAATTATGTGGCCAATCCCATTGACCGGGTGAATACTTATTTTCCTTATTTGGTTTTGATCTACCTATTAAATGTACAAAATTAGTACCTACAGCCCACCAAATAAATAACCCTATAATATAAGTCAATAACTTTACTATAAAATTTTTCATAGTTTTTTTATTTTTTGCCATATCTAATATAATAAATAAAGATATAATAATTAAAAATATTAATTGTAAAAATTATTTAAATCAAAAACATTATTATAAAATATATGAAAATAGACTATACTCCTCAGTTGGATTTCAAAGACGTTCTAATTAGACCTAAAAGGACTACATTAACGTCCAGATCACAAGTAAATTTAGAAAGAGAACTAAAATTTCCCCATTCAACTCAAACTTGGACAGGTATTCCAGTAATTTCGTCAAATATGGATACAACTGGAACATTTGGAGTATATGACGTATTATCTAAATATAAAATGATTACTTGTTTACATAAATTTTATAATTTAAAAGATTTTAAGAAAAGATGGGAAACAACCCCATTAGATCCTAATTATTTTATGATATCCACAGGGATAGATGAAAGACGGTTTAGTGATTTAAATGATATGGTTGAATTTACGGGTTGTAAATGGTTATGTATTGATATAGCTAATGGATATATGGAGCAGTTGGTAACCTTTTGTAAAAAGTGTAGAGCTACTTGGAAAGATATGATTATTGTTGCTGGAAATGTTGCAACACGTGAAATGGTGGAAGAACTAATTATTAATGGGGAAGTGGATGTAGTAAAGGTGGGTATTGGACCTGGAAGCGCGTGTTTAACAAGATTAAAGACGGGAGTAGGTGTTCCACAATTGAGTGCAATTATAGATTGTGCTGATGCGGCACACGGATTAAATGCAAATATAATTGGAGACGGTGGAGTAACTTGTCCGGGTGATTTATCAAAGGCATTTTGCGGGGGAGCTGATTTAGTAATGTGTGGTGGTGTTTTTGCGGGTCATTTAGAGAATCCGGGAGAAGTTATAAAAGAAAACGGTGTACTGTATAAACTTTTTTACGGTATGAGTAGCGATCATGCTCAAAAGAAACATTATGGACAAATGAATAATTATAGGTCATCAGAAGGACGAGTAATAAAAATTAAACTTAAAGGTAATATGGAGGATACTGTTACTGATTATTTAGGAGGATTAAGGTCAACATGTACATATATAAATTCAAAATGCATAAAATATATGCCCAAATGTTGTACATTTTTGTTAGTAAGTCAGCAATTAAATACGCACTTGGTAAAATAATATAATTATTATTTATATATGAATGAAATAATGCAAAAGGCTGTTTTTTACATTGCGATTTTTCTAATATTATTTGGTGTCTATCATTTTTGCTGGGATTTTTATGTATTTTTATACAGAATGTACTATGACAGTAATTATTTTACACAAATGACAAATTCTATGAAGGAATTTACGGCAAAATGGTTTCCACTTTAAATTTTGATTAAATAATTAATATTTTAATAATTATTTAATTGGTATACAACAAGTTGACATTACCATTTGAAAAGGTTATTACATTGTATTTTTCTTCAAATACTTTAAAATCAAAATTGTATTGATTAAGATCTTCGGTTGGTTTTCTAATTCCAATTAATTGACCACTATTATTACAAATAAAGTTTGTATTTGAGTTTGGATTAACAGGTGTATCAATAGTATTAAACTCAAATGTAATTTTATCATATTTTGACATATTCATTGATCCAGAAGGTTGATATTCATTAATATTTGTATTTTGTGCAAAACTATAGTGATACAATCCCTCTTTGAAAGTACCGCTAGTTTTTGTATATTTTTCACAATATAAATAAACACCACTATCTAATATATTTTCCCTATATTCACCATTAAGAACCAATGCCATATCTAGTAAAATATATTTAAGATTTACTGGATAATTACCAACATCTCCAGTAATAGATCCGCTACCATTATATGTGTTACCGGCGGTACCATTTGCAATAAGCGGCTGTGGTCTTACACCAGTATAAGACCAATTTGTGTAATTTGTCCACTGATTTCTAGTAAACGCGTCACTCCTTCTAAATCTAAACATGTAATTAGACACACAATTTCTAGATTTAACATCTATTTTTCTAGAACCAGTTCTTTTTAAGAAATCGTATTCAATAACTTGTTTAATTAATATTGAATTACTTTGTCTGGCAAATACTTGTCTTTCTGGTTCATCTAAAAATACATATGTTGACATTAAATGAACATCAGCGAACCATCTATCACGTGCAGTAATACTAGGATTTGTTGTTCTATCAGAAGCCAAAGGTTTTCTTAAAAACCTTCTAAGTTGATGATTTGTATTATTTGGATCTGGTGCAATTCGAGTTGGTGTAGCTTTTTCAACGTCCATAATTGTATATAATTCTTTTACAGGTCTGAATCTAATTTTAATTTGAATTTCTTGATATTGTAAAGATATTAATGGTAATGATAATTTTGATGATCTTGAAAACCAACTATTTAAAGGTATAAATAATTTACGTTGTCTAATAGAAGGTTCAGAATTTTCGGATGTTGTATTGGAATTATAATATGCATTTGGGTAAGTACCACTAAGACCGTCCCCGTTGGCCGGATCATATAATTCAGGAACGTGACCAATCATTTGATCAAATACATCTTTTTTAGCTTTTGATAAATCTCTATGAGAAATACAGTGAATATATTCACCTGAATATTTAGCTAAAGTTAATCCACCAGCTGTAATTTGTATTTCTTTTATCATTGTTGTACCTAAATTTTCAACCCAATTAAATTCAAATGGTACGTATATTGCATTTACAGCATCATAATAAAGAGTACTATAAATATTGGGTAACGTAACACATACAAAGGTGTCGTTTAGTAAATCAGCATATCTAGGAATTTTGAAATCAAATTCTGTTTCATTTATAAAATCTAATTCACGCTGTTTTTCTTGATTTAATCTAAATTTTTGAAGTCCAAAATTTGTATGTTTAGCATAAGTGGCCTTGAAAAATGTTTTTTTTGGATTAGAATTTAATATAACGTTTTCAGCACCGGTAGCAATCAAATTTAATGTTCCGCCAGGCATATTGATTATATATATTATTATATTTTAAAATGTATTTTTTGGATATTATTATTATAATTTATTATTATATATAAATGGCTCATACACATGATGCATCTGGAAAAATGATACCAATAACAAAAGTAATTCCAACTGCAATTGCTACTCCTATTTCTGATGTTGCTGGAAATATGATGAAAAAAATGGCAAATTTTCAAAAATGGGCAGTTGGATTTTTAAATGTATATACTTGTATTATATTTGTGATTATTTTGGTTTTTATAATAATGTATTATTTACAACAATTAGATAAGGAAGAAGGTAATATTAAAGTTATGAATGACGTATTTAATGATGACAAAGGTTTTAAACCTAGAATTATAGGATTAGATATGAATCAAATCGTAAAAAAGGATAGTCCTAATAAGGAAAAATATGGAGAAGTACCAATTAGAGACTTTTTTGTTATGGGGAGTTATAATAGTTGTGCTGGTGGCGATACTTGGCAAGATTGGGTAGACATAAATGTTTTAAGAAAAGTTATAAGTTTGGGTGTTAGATCATTGGATTTCGAAATTTATATGAAAGATGGTGAATGTGTTGTTGCGGTTGGACCAGAAGCTGAAAAGGGTAAATTTGTTTTGAAGGGAAGTTATAATGCAATATTATTAGAAAGTGTATTTAATACGATTAATACATATGCATTTAGTGCTAGAACTTGTCCAAATCCCGAAGATCCATTATTTATTAATTTAAGAATTAAAAGTAACAAACCAATTGTGTATGAAAAAATAGCTGAATCTATTTTAAAAGAAATAGAACCTAAAAATAGAATTAATTGGTTTGATGGAGATGCTACAAAGATGGTTGGTCATATAAATGAAAATATTAAGTATTCAGTTTATTCAAATTTATATAAAAGATATGATAATACACATTGGGATTCAGAAAATATTATAGATAAGCCTATGAACTTTATTAAAGGAAAGGCTGTGTTTATATGTAATGACATCGCGACAAATTCATTTTGGGGAGAATGGAACGATAATTATTTCGGTAAAAATAAAAATCAATATTTATTTATGGCGTGCATAAATATTAGTAATGTTATTGGTAATTGTTTACCATTAAGGAGTTTTGATGTAGTTTATACGCATAATCCTAAGGCGTTAAAGAAAGATTTGAAACGAACAATAGGTTTAAGTTTGCCAGATGTCTCCACAACAGGTAGAAATCCAAAATGGATTATACATTCTAAATATGGATGTCAATTTACATTGATGAATTTTAGTAATGTTGATGGAGAATTAATTTCCTATATTAAGAATTTTGATACAGCCAAGAAAGCTTTAATAGTTAAACCAAAACACTTAAGATTCTTTCCTATACCACTTAAAAAACCTAAGGTACAAAAGAAGGAATATAGTTATGGTATCAGGAAATGTAATCCTAAAGCTGCGTTTATGCAATGTGTATAATTTTTATATCATATTAATATATCTAATGCCAAAAATTTGTAATAGTTCTATGAATTTTAAAGATTGTGAATTAGCTATATTAAGAAATGCTGTTGATCAAATTGAGGAAAGGGTTGGCAAGCAAAAAATAGATAATCCTGAAGTAACTGTTATTATTTCAATTGTAGAAGAATTTTTACAAAAACGTAAACGAATATGTTATGGTGGTACCGCTATTAACAATATATTACCAGAAAAAGATCAGTTTTATAACAAAGATGTTGAATTACCTGATTATGATTTTTTTTCACCAACACCTTTGAAAGATGCAAAAGATTTAGCAGACATTTATTATAAAAGAGGATTTACAGAAGTACAGGCTAGTGCGGGTGTTCACACTGGTACATTTAAGGTGTTTGTGAATTTTATGCCTGTTGCAGATATTACTTATTTAGTACCAGAATTGTATAAAAATTTGCTAAAAAAGGCAGTAAATATTGCTGGTATACGATATTGTCCACCAAACTATTTAAGAATGTTAATGTATTTAGAATTATCTAGACCTCGTGGCGACGCTTCTAGATGGGAAAAAGTATTAAAACGGTTGACTATTTTAAATGATAATTACCCATTGGTTGCATCTAGATGTGATGTTACATTGATTCAGCGAATTTTTGAAAAGGGTTATAAGGTGAAATCAAATTCTATGGGTGGAGTTGTTATGGATGAAGATAGTTTTGAAAATCCGGAGGAAAAAATATTTATGATTGCAAGAGAGACTTTATCCAGTTTAGGTTGCATCTTTTTTGGAGCTTTTGCTAACAGGCTTTTCTTAAAAAATACGAAGGAATTAAAAAGGAAACCAATTCCCAAAATTCCTGATTTTGATGTATTGTCCGTTGAACCAGAGAGGCACGCAAATATATTAAAAGAAAGATTGATTCATTCTAATATACGAAAGGTAAATATAGTAAAACGTCCTGGAGTTGGTGAAATTATTGCACCCCATTTTGAGGTTAGAATAGGAAAAGAAACTGTGGCATTTATTTATGAACCATTAGCTTGTCATAGTTATAATCAAATCGAAATAGGTGGAAATAATTACAAAATTGCCACTTTAGATACCATGCTCAGTTTTTACTTGGCTTTTCTTTTTACAGATAGACCATATTATAATGAAAAAAGGATATTATGTATGAGTCATTATTTATTTGAAGTTCAAGAAAAAAACAGATTAAAGCAAAAGGGTTTATTAAAACGATTTTCTATAGATTGTTATGGAAACCATCATACAATCGAGGAAATTAGATCTGAAAAGGCTGAAATGTTTAAAACATTAAAAAAAATGAAAATTACTAGTGGTAAAAAATATGAATGGTACTTTTTGAAATATACTCCAGGAGGAAAAAATAAAAAACCTACAAAAACCAAAACTAAAAAGAAGAAACGTAAAAGAAGAAAAAAGAAAACTAGAAAATTCTTATTCTAATAATAATTGCGTTTCCTTATTTTTTATGTATTTTTCTAATTCTTTAAAATAATTACCCCTTCCTTTTTCATACATTTTATCTATTGTTTTGATGGATACTGGTCTTAAATTCCTATCCCTCATTAATTTACACAATAAATAAACTACAATACTTTCCTCTAAATCATCATTCGTTAGCTTCTTATACTTTGTCTTAAATTCGTCATATAATTTCATATATATTATTGTTGATTTAACTTCGGTCCAATTTGATAAATGTTTTTTAAAGAATTTTTTGAATTGGTCATTTTCCATAAGAGCTACCAAGTCTTGAAAGAACTCATTTTCGGATAATATACGATCTCCTTCTCTTTTACTAAGCTTGTTAGATGATATAATCTGATTCTCCACAAGATCCATTTTAATTTTACAAAACAGTTTGCTTTTAATATATTTTATAGATTTATACTTCTTTGTATACACACCCTTGGATGTATTAAGGTATAAAATTGAATTTGTTTTTATATTTTGTATTATTTGTAAAAAAATAACACAAAGATGGTATGGAAAATTGGCGCACTTATTACACAAAATGACTGTTTGCTTCTAACCATGAAAGAGGATATTCTTGGTACCCAATATAGCTTCCCTATGTGGGATTATAATGGGCTTATAAAGGATGGAAAGTGGGAAGAAACTCCGGCACAAATTATTAAAAAAAATATAAAATCAAGTTTTGGTATTAATGGTGTATGGGGTGATAATTTAAATTATGCTCAGGATATTGATTTCGATAAAAATTTAACATATACTAAAAAAAAAATAAATACAATAGTTTTATATAAAATTAAATGTGAATCAATAATTAAAACAGCAAAGATGTATGCAGGAAAGTATATTTGGGTTCATAAATCAGTGTTGATGATGCATAAAAATAGTTTGCCATTTTCACCGGAAATGTTGGAAAAAATATTTAAGGATTCTGCGCCTGTTTCTTGCCCGGCGGCGCGTCCCTGCCGGAAACCGGTATCATTTAAATTATAAAATTTTAATAGCAGGTTCCCAATCTGGTTTTTGTAGAGCAGTAATTTTACCTATACAACCTAATGTGTATTGTCTTTCGTATGAAATTTTTTTTATGTCTAATTTTTTTTGCCATTTATAAAGTTCATAAAAGTTAGTGCTTTTATTTATGTTGTATTTTTTAATTACTCTAGGTTTCCAAATAGGATTAGATCTCAATACAATCAAGCTATATTTATTGTAAGGTAAAAAATCCAAATTCAAATAAGAATGTATTAAAATGTGTATTTCTATAGGTAAAGTATTCATAATTATATAAATAGTACTAATATATTTAAATAATTAAAAGTGCATTGATAAAGCTAAAAAGCCACCAATAATAGATGTATTTTTTAGGAAATTAATACGTTGACTAGGATCAGTTGGTGGATGAAACAATAAGGTAGCCATTATTGTAAAAGCAATTAAAGCATAACAGCTATATTTAGCAAGATTCATATATTTTTTATTAAATACGGCATATGTCATAATGGATGGTGCAACAATTAGTAATACAATAACACCAGCTATTGCTAATTGAAAAAACCAATTGGGTAAATTTTTAATCCAAAATACTTTTTTTAGACTTTCTACAGTTCCGTTAAACTTTGTAATTTTACCATATGCAGACATTATGAAAAGTAAATTTATTGCGAGTACACTTATTAAAAGTTGCATTATACATTTAAAATATAAAAAAAAATTATATTTTAAGTACAATGGAGGAAAGATTAAGTAATATAGAACTACAATTAGAAGGAATGAAATCACTTTTAGTAAAATTAAATGACAATATAGAAAAGATTAATAAAAAGTTGGATGATCTAGATGAATCAATAGATGAAGAATTATTGCCTGAGTGTAGAAAAATGGGTAGTCATATAGATTTTGTTGAAAATGTATATGATACAGTAAAACATCCGTTGGGTTATTTATGTAATAAAATAAAAGGAATTACCGGAAGGAATCAAGAATTTAGTTTAACAAATATTAATAACAATAATGTTGGTGATTTGGAGGATGAGGATTTATAGCAATGGTACTAAATATTTTTGTAAAGCATAACTAATTACAATAGAAAAAATAAACGCAGTTGCACCCCAAAACCCGGCTCCAGCGGCTTTATAATAAGGATCTAATGAAGATCCAAATAGTTTAAATTTATCAATAAGCATATCTACTATAAAACCTATTGGAAATGACAACGCGCAAAATTTAAGTAATTCAATGGCATTGTTTGGAACGTAAAACCCTAATAAAGATTTGCTTATTAAACAAACACCCAAAAGTGTTAAACATATAGTAATACCGGCATATATACCTGAAACTAAAATAGATTTATTTTTAAAGTATGGTTTTAAGGAATCTATAATTTTTGAATTAAAAGGAAAAGGTCGCGGAGGATTTGCAATATCATTTAATGCAATATCAGATAAAATGGAAACAAGGAAATTTATAAAAATAAAACTTATTAATTTCATTTAATATATATTTATATTATAAATGCAAGGAATACTAATTTTATTACTTTCTTTTTTAGCTACATTTATAATATCAAAAACAACTAATTTGAAACCCGTGTCAAATTACAAAAACAATTTTGAATATTTACCACTTTTAACATCTAATTTATATGCCGATTTGTTGATTATTTTTATTACATTTGCTGGTGTTTTAGGTACAGGACAATCTTGGAAAGTATTAGCACAATGGTACAAAAAATACAGACTTAGTGCCATGATAGCGGATATATTAATAGGTGTTTTGTATTTAATGGCTGCTCGCTATGTGGATTACACATATAATCTTAAATTAGACTTATTTAATTTTGGTGTGTTAGCTGTAGCAATACAATTAATATTTGACTTTTTGTTTTATTTAATGTTTAGTGCAATACCCTTAGGTAAAAATGATATGTTAGATATGTTTAAATCGTGGGCTAAATATGCCAAATTAGATGCTTTATGGGGAGATAGTATACTGGTATTAGTTGGTGTTGTAGTATCAGCATACTTAAATCAGCGAAGTTTCAATGAAAATATGTTTTGGTTGATCCTTGGAGCATATATTACACCATACATAATACATATGAAGGATTAATTATTGTTTCGACATCCAATTTTACTCATTTCTTCTTTTAATTTGTTAATTGTATCACCAGAATGAGTAATAAAAAAATCAGGATAAACAGCGTGAATAAGAGCGCAAAAGGAAGCTTTTGCAAAAGTGTAGCTTAAGTAAATAGAAAATCTAAAATGTTCAGTATAGGTCATACAAACTTTTTGTGGATGATCAAACATATATATAGTGAAAATATTTTTAATTCATAGGTAAACAATCTGTAATAAAATATGCTTCTCCCCTTTCATTCCATTTAATTTGCAATGTAATAATTTTAACACCACAATCCATAGCTTCTTGTACAGCTTGTTTGTAAATTGGATCCATTATAGATGTTTGAAAACTAGAAGCATCATCTCTTTGTATAACATAACACATATATGTATCTATTTCACCTTGTAAACACTTTATATATTAAGACAAAAATATATTCAATTTTTATATATCTTTATTTTAAATGAGTACAAAGAAGTATAAATCTAAAAAAAAGTATGCAGGTAAATTACCAAAATTAAGAAAAATAGATTATACAAAAAAGAAACATCATTATCATATAAAAGATCCATTTAGAAAGAGAAAATTAGCAATACACGAAGGTGTAAATGCGGAATCAAAAAAAACAGGTAAAACTATGAAAAAAGCAGCAATAGCAAAAAAAGGTAGGTTTAATGTATTAAGAATATATAGAAAAAACAAAAAAGTCCGTGAGTGCGAAATTATAACACATGATATGCGTTATATGGATAAAAAGTATGGTTTAGGTAAAACGAAAAATATATGTGGGAAAAAGCAAAAAGGTGGTAAAACAAAAAGAAATAAAAAGAAAAATAAAAGAAAAACAAGGAAAAATAAGATGCAGTTTTTGTATAATCCAGACGATCCTAAGAAATCATTTGATGTTTATATAAATAAAAATCCTAGTGACACAATACCAATCAAGTATACAACTGTTAAAGATGTAAAAAGTACAATAAAGAAGTTAGAATCTTTATTTAAAAGAGGAGCGTATCCACATAAAAGAATATGGCAAGTTGGAATGATATTAAAAGTTCGGTTAGAAGCAATGAAAAAACATAAGAAAACAAAATATCCAAATGCAAAGTTTGTGAACCAAAGATTTAATTTGGCAAACAAATACTTTAAATTCTTGGGAAAACGTAGTAAATTAAAATCATTTAAGGAAAGAAAAAAATTAGTATTTAAAATTTAAAAAATTGATATAAAAAAATATTTTTATATGAATTAAAGAAAACAACTAATCATGAACTTTTTAAAAGGAATTTTTCGCAAAAAGGAATCCAAGATTGTGCTAGGTCGGTGGGCACGGACCAACGATGTTACAAAATCAATATATGCAAATAGTGATCATTGCGGTGATGCAATTTGTGGTGACCCCAAGAAGGTTAAAACAATTGTACATAAGCAAAAAGATATTAAGGTAAAGCTACCGCCATCAAATAATTTTCATTCACAAGCATCACAAAATTCTGTAAAGAAAAACGAAAACACAGAAAACTTTTGCTGTATGCTTTTGGGTCTAAATGGACCTTGCGATGATTGTCCGCTTTTACCAGGTCCAGCGCAAATTACTATAATGCCAGAAATTGGTGTAAAGTATATGTAATTACCATAAATAAATATGACTTAATATTTTTGGAGTGTATTTACCTCTAGATTTTCTTAGTTCTTTTTTAATTGCTTTGGCCTTATACCTTGTACCACTGTGTCTACTATAGTAAGCATTTTTTCTTTTCTTTGTGCCGTGGTTTTTGTAACTATAATAACCCAAAGGTGTGCTATCTTTATATTGGGGATAATCTTTGTGTCCGAAATTTATCGAACGTTTCTTTTTTGTTTTTTTATGTTGTACAATGGCAGTATATTTAGATTTGCGAGGTCCTCTTTTAAATGAAATTATTTTTTCTGTTTTGTTACTTTTTAATTTTTTTCCACCTAAATGCAAACCATGATTGTGTCCTCCTTTTCTTTTTCTCCTTTTAGTGGTGGAACTTCTCCCATACCCCCTTCTCTTTTTTGTTCTCTTTTTCTTAGGGGATTTTCCCCTATTACCCCTACTCTTTTTCTTAAAAAGAGATTTGCAGTATTGCTTTTGAGAAAATCCTTTTGGTCTATTACAATTTATGGACCGTTTGTATTTTAGACTCCATTTTCCGCCTCCATAATCAGCACCGTCTCCATCTGAATCAGGACCCCTACTCTCTTCCGTAATCCATTCATCATCAGGATTAATAAATATACTTTCAATTGATTTTGTAGGTATTGTAAACGTACTATTTTCATTATTAGATAAATGGAAAGTAGTATGTGGCAAACCTTCACCTAAGTCAGTAACAATAACTTCTATTCTAATTTTTTCTTTTTTATCAATAACTTTTTGTTTTTCTAGAGGCAAAATGTCATATAAGTCATCTTTTTGTTCTTGTGTCATATTATCTTTTGAGAAGTCAATGGTAATAATTATAGGTTTTCGCTCTTCATCTGCTTCTATTAATTTATTTATAATTTGATCGGATATTATTTCTTCAACTAAAGCAGCCATTTAATATATAATAATTATATATATTAA
>PAHI01000065.1 GCA_002705575.1 Fidelibacterota bacterium
CATTTCCTTACTCAATAATCTTAGTTACAACGCCTGCGCCAACCGTATGACCACCTTCCCTGATAGCGAACCTAAGTTCTTTATCCATAGCAACAGGAGTTATTAATTCAATGTCAAGGTTAACATTATCTCCAGGCATTACCATCTCAGTTCCTGATGGAAGCTCGCAACTACCTGTAACATCAGTCGTCCTAAAATAAAACTGAGGCCTATAGCCTTTAAAGAATGGAGTATGTCTTCCGCCTTCTTCCTTCTTCAAAACATACACCTCTGCCTTAAACTTCTTGTGAGGAGTAATTGAACCTGGTTTAGCAATAACCTGACCTCTTTGAATATCTTCTTTATCAACACCTCTAAGAAGCAATCCAGCATTGTCACCAGCCTGACCTTCATCTAAAATCTTTCTAAACATTTCAACGCCTGTACAAACAGATTTTTTATCAGCATCCATTCCAATAATGTCAACATCTTCACCTACTTTTACCATACCTGATTCTATACGCCCCGTAGCAACAGTACCTCTACCTGTAATTGAAAAGACATCTTCAACAGGCATCAAAAATGTTTTATCAACATCTCTTTTTGGTGTAGGTATAAAAGAGTCTACACTATCCATCAATTCATAAATCTTTTCTGCATCTGCCCCATTCCCATCAGAATTAAGAGCATTTAATGCTGAACCCTGTATAATAGGAGTGTCATCACCAGGGAAGCCATACTCTGTGAGCAATTCTCGCAACTCCATCTCAACCAACTCAAGCAATTCTGCGTCATCAACCTGATCGCACTTATTCATAAAAACGACAACAGAAGGAACATTAACCTGACGAGCTAATAACAAATGCTCTCTAGTTTGCTGCATTGGACCGTCTGTAGCCGCAACCACTAAAATAGCTCCGTCCATTTGAGCTGCGCCAGTAATCATGTTTTTTATATAGTCTGCGTGACCCGGGCAATCCACATGAGCGTAATGACGCCCTTCAGTTTCATACTCTACATGAGCTGTATTGATTGTTATTCCTCTTTCTCTTTCTTCAGGAGCATTGTCAATATTTTCAAAATCCGTCTTCTCAGCCAAACCTTTTGCTGCCAAACACTTTGTTATAGCTGCAGTCAATGTTGTTTTCCCATGATCAACGTGACCTATAGTTCCAACATTAACATGGGGTTTAGTTCTTTCAAATTTTTGCTTTGACATATCTTTTCATACTCCTTATTATTTTAACTCTCAACTTTACCATGAATTTTTTCAAGAATCTCTTTTTCAATTGACTGAGGAACTTTAGCATAATGAGAAAATTGCATTGTAAACAAGGCTCGTCCCTGAGTCATAGACCTTAAATCAGTCGCATACCCAAACATTTCTCTCAATGGAACATCACAATCTAGAACCTGGCCATCGCTTCTAAGCTGCATACCTTTAACGATACCCCTTCTAGACGTAACATCTCCATTAACAGAACCCACATAATCTTCCGGAGAAATAATCTCTAAAGACATTACAGGCTCAACCAAAAAAGGAGAAGCCTTCTTAACAGCTTCTTTAAAAGCCATAGAACCAGCTATTCTAAATGCAATCTCACTAGAATCAACATCATGATACGACCCATCAAGTAATATGACTTTCACATCTTCTATAGGGTATCCTGCAAGAACACCTGACTTCATCGTATCTTTAATTCCATATTCTACAGCAGGAATATACTCTTTTGGAATATTTCCACCCTTTACCTTGTCTTCAAAAACAAACCCTTCGCCAGGCTCATTTGGCTCTAAACTAATAATTACATGACCATATTGACCCCTTCCTCCAGACTGACGAGCAAATTTTGTATCTTGCTTATCAACAGAGTTAGCTATACATTCTTTATAGGCTACCTGAGGAGAGCCAGTATTAACCTTAACATTAAATTCTCTTTTAAGTCTATCAACTATAATATCTAGGTGAAGCTCACCCATACCAGAAATAACCATTTGTCCGGTCTCTTCATTGTTTTTTATTTTAAATGTAGGATCTTCTTCAGCAAGCTTAACAAGCCCATCAGATAAATTTTCTTGATCTTGCTTTGTTGAAGGTTCAACAGAAATAGAAATTACAGGATCTGGAATCTCTATTTTCTCAAGGACTATAGGATTTGATGAATCGCAAAGAGTATGACCGGTTCTTGTGTTTTTTAAACCTATCATTGCAGCAATCTCACCCGTTCCAACAGTTTTCCTTTCCTCTCTTTTATTAGAGTGCATCAACATCAATCTTCCAACTCTTTCTTTTTTTCCTGAATTAGGATTGTAAATATGCTCACCTGTTGAAACTGAGCCAGAATACACTCTAAAAAAAGTCAGCCTACCAACGTAAGGGTCGGTAGCAATTTTAAACGCCAAAGCTGAAAAAGGCTCATTTTCTGAAACCTTCCTTACAATAGATTCATCTGATTCTGAAAAACCATTAGTATCTCCCAAGTCTAAGGGAGAGGGAAGAAAATCTATAACAGCATCAAGTATCTGCTGAACTCCTTTATTTTTAAATGCAGAACCGCAAAAAGCAGGAATCATACTGCCATCAATAGTTGCCTTTCTTGCTGCTGCCTTCAATTCCGAAACAAGAATCTCTTCATCAGATAGATACTTCTCCATAAGATTGTCATCATAAGATGCAACTTCTTCCAATAAATATTTACGCCAATTATCAGAAACTTCTTTTAAATCTTCAGGAATTTCAGTTGTATCGAAAACAGAACCATCATCTGAATTATACATAATAGCTTTCATGGTAACCAAATCAATCAAACCTGCAAAATTTTCTCCAGAACCAATAGGTAAGGCAAAAGGAACAGGCTTAGCACCTAACCTTTCTTTTATCATATCAACAACATTGTAAAAATCAGCGCCAGTTCTATCCATTTTGTTAACAAAGGCTATTTTAGGTACACCATATTTGTTTGACTGCCTCCAAACTGTTTCTGATTGAGGCTCTACTCCTCCAACCGCACAAAACAATGCTACAGCTCCATCTAAAACCCTAAGAGCTCTCTCAACTTCAATTGTGAAATCAACGTGACCAGGAGTATCAATAATATTAATTCTGTTTTCATTCCACATTGCTGTGGTTGCAGCAGATGTTATGGTTATACCTCTTTCTTTTTCTTGCTCCATCCAATCCATAGTAGCACCGCCATCATGAACTTCACCCATTTTATGAAGACGTCCTGTATAATACAAAATTCTTTCAGTAGTTGTGGTTTTACCAGCATCAATATGAGCCATAATACCTATATTTCTAACCTTATCTAATTTAACATTCTTCATATTTTACCTAAAATGAGCAAAGGCCTTATTAGCCTCTGCCATTTTGTGAGTATCTTCTTTTTTCTTTATTGTAGAACCATCATTATTGTAAGCAGCAATCAGCTCAGAAGCCAATTTATCAACCATACTGTTACCTTTTTTAGACCTCGCAAAAGATATAATCCACCTCATAGCCAAAGCTAATCTTCTATTTTCAGGAATCTCAATAGGAACCTGATACGTTGCACCGCCAATTCTCTTTGACTTTACCTCAACCACAGGCGAAGCGTTCTTAAGAGCTTTCTTAAAAACATCTATAGATTTATCTTTTTTTTCTTTTTTTTCAATCAAAGACAAACATTGATAAAATATTTTTTCTGCAATACTTTTCTTGCCACCTTTCATCAAGTTATTAACAAACTTGGCGACAACTAAGTCTCCATAAATTGGATCAGGAACTATCTTTCTTTTCTCTGGTCTTCTTCTTCTCATTTAAATTTTATTTTTTATCTTTTTTTGCGCCATACCTAGAGCGACTAGTCTTCCTTCCTTCTACACCAGAAGTATCCAAAACACCTCTAACAGTATGATACCTAACCCCTGGCAAATCCTTAACTCTTCCACCTTCTATCAGCACTATAGAGTGTTCCTGTAAATTATGTCCCTCACCAGGAATATATGCTGCAACTTCAAAACCATTAGAAAGCCTTACTCTTGCAACTTTCCTAAGAGCTGAATTAGGTTTTTTAGGAGTTGTAGTATAAACCCTTGTACAAACCCCCCTTCTTTGTGGGCAAGCCATCAAAGCCGGAACCTTGTTTTTCTTTAATATTTTTTTTCTACCTTTTCTTACTAATTGATTTATTGTAGGCATATTGCCTCCAAGTATAGCCTATAAAACTACAAAATGCATTTATTAATGCAAACAAAAATATCTATTTTTTTTATTTGATTAAATTTTAACCAATCTTAGGAGCTTCTTCAACTGAATCTACTGTATCACTTTTCTTTTTGGGAGAAACAGTTATTTTTCTATTAGATTCGTTACCTGTTCCTGCAGGTATAAGCCTTCCTATTATCACATTCTCTTTTAAACCTCTAAGAAAGTCTGTCTTACCTTCAACTGCGGCATCTGTAAGGACCCTTGTAGTCTCCTGGAAAGAAGCTGCAGATATAAAACTCTCAGTATTAAGAGATGCTCTGGTTATGCCTAATAATAATGGAGTATAGGTGGCCGGCACACATTTCCTAACCTTTATTGTATTTTTTCCATTCTCTTTCAACTCTACATTTAATTCTTTAATATTGTCAAAATAAGCAATGTCTCCTTTATCATAGTCTGAATCACCAGGATCTTTGACAACTCTTTTATTAGAAAGATCTATGTTTTCATTTTTTAAAACAAGCCTGCTAACTCTATCACCTTTATAAAACTGAGAGTCTCCCGGCTCTGAAATCAACACCTTAAGCATCATTTGCCTAACAATAACCTCAATATGCTTATCATTTATACTAACACCTTGTATCCTATAAACTTGCTGAATTGCATCTACAAGATACTCTTGAACTTTAGCAGATCCTTTAATAGCAAGAATATCCTTAGGTGAAACAGAGCCTTCGCAAAGCTTGTCTCCTGCTGTAATAAAGTCGTTATCGTGAACAAGAACATGCTTTCCATAAGGTATTTTATAAACCTTTTCTAAATCGCTGCCCATTACATGAATCTCTCTTATTCCTCTTTTAATTTTTCCATATTTAACCCTACCATCTATTTCCGTTATAACAGCAGGATTCCATGGATTTCTTGCCTCAAAAAGCTCTGCAATTCTTGGAAGACCTCCTGTTATATCCATAGTTTTACCCATATCTTTAGGAATTTTAACCATTACTTCCCCAGCTGAAACTTTTTGACCTTCTTTTACAAGGACCGTCGCCTTAATTGGCAAAATACTAACACCTCCAATAATAGATTCACCCTTAGCACTCTCTATCTCTATATGAGGACTCAAGTTTCGATTTTTAGATTCAGTTATAACAACCATTTTCTTACCATCATCAATAGCTTCTTCAACATAAGTCTCGCCATCAATCATATCTTTATATCTTATAACTCCACTAGAACGAGCTAAAATAACATCAGTATATGGATCCCAAGAAAACAACATATCATGAGCCTTAACTTTAGCCCCATCTTTAACATGAAGCTTTGCTCCGTAGGGTACTTTCCAAGAAGAAATCACATTTTTATTTTTAATTAACTCTATTTCTCCATTCCTAACTACACAAACTTGATTTTTTAAACCAGTCTGCTCATCTTTAGTTGAAAGAGTTTGTAAGGCTTTAGAATATTTAACAACTCCATCAGAATTAGATTGTCTGCTTGATTGCTCAATCATCCTAGTTGCTGTCCCACCTATGTGAAAAGTTCTCAATGTTAACTGAGTTCCTGGCTCACCTATTGATTGAGCAGCCATAATTCCAATAGCATCACCCAGTTCTGGATGTTTGTTTGTAGCTAAATTTAACCCATAACACATTCTGCACAAACCGTTAGCAGACTCGCAAGTCAGAACAGATCTAGCTTTAACTTGAAAAACACTTGCCTTAACAATTTTACTTACAATTTTATCATCCATTAAGGTGTTAGCCTTAACAATAACTTCACCTGTTATAGAATCTATAACATCTTCAGCTGAATAACGGCCAATAATTCTTTCGCTTAAGGGTTCTATTATTTCTTCACCTTCTTTCAAGTCTTTTAATAAAACACCTTGAATTGTACCACAATCATCTTCTGATATAGTAAGGTCTTGAGCAACATCAACAAGCCTTCTCGTCAAATATCCGGCGTCAGCAGTTTTTAAGGCCGTATCAGCTAATCCTTTCCTTGCACCGTGAGTTGAAATAAAGTACTCAAACACAGACAAACCTTCTTTAAAATTAGACACAATAGGATTCTCAATAATCTCACCTGAGGATCCTGACATTGTTTTTTTAGGTTTTGCCATCAAACCTCTCATCCCAGCTAACTGCTTAATCTGGTCTTGACTCCCCCTAGCTCCAGAATCAGCCATCATATATAGAGCATTAAAACCTTTGTTGTCATTTTTCAATTCTTTAAACATTTCATTAGCAACATCAGTTGTAGCATGAGTCCAAACATCAATAACCTTATTATATCTCTCGCCCTCTGTTATAACTTTTTTATCAAAATTATCCTGAACTGAATCAACTTTAGCAGCAGCCTTATTAATAATACCATCTTTTTCCTTAGGAATAATAATATCGTCTATTGCAATAGATAAGCCGCTCTGAAAAGCATAATAAAACCCTAAATCCTTCAATCTATCTAGAAATAAAACTGTTTCATAATTGCCAGCATCAGTATAACACTTATAAACAAGCTTCAATAAATCTTTCTTACCTAGCCTTTGATTTATATATTCAATACCTTTAGGTAAAATATCATTAAAAATAATTCGACCAACCGTTGTATTCTCAATCAATGTCTCATCGTTAGGCCTAAAACTAACAATTGCATGTAGCGAAATCTCTTTATTGGCATAGGCTAATCGAGCCTCATCAAATGAAGATATAACTGACTTTTCTCCCAACTCACCTTTCCTGCTGCGAGTCAAATAATAACAACCCAATATCATATCTTGAGATGGTATAGCTATAGGATTGCCTGTTGCCGGATGAAGGATATTATGACTAGATAGCATTAAAAACCAAGCTTCCATCTTAGCCTCTGAAGATAAAGGAACATGGACTGCCATTTGATCACCGTCAAAATCTGCATTAAAAGCAGAGCAAACCAAAGGATGCAACCTAATAGCCTTACCATCAATTAATTTAGGCTGAAAGGCTTGAATACCTAGCCTGTGAAGAGTAGGCGCCCTATTTAGCAATACAGGGTGGTCTGACACAACATACTCTAAAACTTTATATACACTACTATCTTTTTGATCTATCAACATTTTAGCACTCTTTGGAGTATTTGCGTAATTTCTTTTTATTAATTCAGAAAGTACAATCGGCTTATACAACTCCATAGCCATCTCTTTAGGCAAACCGCACTCATGCAAATTTAATTCAGGGCCAACGACAATTACTGAACGAGCAGAATAATCAACCCTTTTTCCTAACAAGTTTTGTCTAAATCTGCCAGTTTTCCCCTTAAGTGAATCACTGAGAGACTTTAAAGGTCTTCGCGTACCACTCCTTACTGCCGACTGATATCGACTATTATCCAACAAAGAGTCAACAGACTCTTGCAACATCCTTTTTTCATTTCTAAGTATAACATCAGGTGCTTTAATTTCAATCAACTGCTTCAATCTATTATTTCTAATAATTACTCTTCTATATAAATCATTCAAATCAGATGCTGCAAATCTACCTCCATCAAGAGGAACCAAAGGTCTTAGCTCTGGAGGTATTACCGGCAAAATACTTAAAATCATCCACTCAGGTTTGTTATACACAAACTTTTCTTTTCTAGGGTCAAATTTTCTTAAAATCCTTAAGCGCTTTAGAACATCTTCTTTTTTTTGATTTGATGTTTTGTCGTTATTCAATATTTCATGCAATTCTTTAATAGTAGACACTACATCAATATTAGCTAACAATTCTTTAATAGCATTACCACCCATCAATGCCACAAAGTAGTTATCATCTTCTATATCTTTATCTGAAGCTGTTTCAATACCAAACTCGTCTTGCAAATCCAAATATTCATCCTCATCAATTAAATCGCCATATTTCAACGAACTCTTTCCAGAATTAAGAACTACATATTTTTCATAATAAGTAATGCTTTCTACCTGCTTAGTAGTATAACCCAACAAATTGCTGATTTTGCTTGGAATAGACCTAAGATACCAAAGATGTACAACAGGGACGGCTAATGTTATGTGCCCAGTTCTTTCTCTTCTAACTGTCTTTCTTGTAACCTCAACACCACATCTATCACAAACTATATTTCTATATCTTATTCCTCTATACTTACCGCAATTACACTCCCAATCTTTTACCGGGCCAAATATTTTTTCACAAAAAAGACCATCTTTTTCAGGCTTATAAGACCTATAATTAATTGTCTCTGGTTTTAATATTTCTCCATTTGATCGAGCTAATATCTCTTCAGGAGAAAGTAATCCCAAAGTTATTCTTGAAAATGAATTTGATTTTCTTGCATTACTACCTTTGGCTTTTATTTTGTACATTTATTAATCCTTGATTATTTTTAAAATTAACCCAATATTACATTCAAACCCAAACCTTCGAGCTCCTTAACAAGAACATTAAAAGATTCAGGAATGTTAGCTTCTGGAGGATTCTCTCCTCTAACCAATGCATTATACAACTCAGTTCTACCATGAACATCATCTGACTTAACTGTTAATATTTCTTGAAGAGTATGCGCTGCGCCATAAGCCTCTAACGCCCAAACTTCCATTTCTCCAAACCTTTGACCTCCCGACTGTGCTTTTCCGCCTAAAGGTTGCTGAGTAATAAGGGAATATGGGCCCGTTGACCTAGAATGCATCTTATCATCAATAAGATGAGACAGTTTTAACATATAAGAAGTTCCTACAACAACTGGATTATCTATTTTCTCACCTGTTTTGCCATCATACAAGTAGACCTTGCCAGACCTAGGTATTCCAGCTTTTTTCATTTCTGCAACAACATCATCATGAGAAGCACCATCAAAAACAGGAGTTGAATAATGCTTACGAAGCTTACTTCCTGCCCAGCCTAACATAGTTTCATAAAGCTGACCTAAATTCATTCTTGATGGAACACCCAATGGATTAAGAATAATGTCTACAGCTTCTCCGTTATCCATAAAAGGCATATCTTCCTCAGGAACGATAATTGAAACTATACCTTTATTACCATGCCTTCCTGCCATCTTATCACCTATAGAAACCTTTCTTTTTTGAGCAATATAAACTTTAGCCAACTTCATAACACCTTGCTGTAAATCATCTCCCACCCTAAGCTTAAATATCCTTTTCTCGAGACCTTCTTCAATCTGCTTGAGATTTCTTCTGTAATTTTTCCATATCCTTAAAATACTTTGCCACTTTAAAGGAGATTCAACCCATGGAGACTTAAGGGAAATTTCTTCAAAATCTAATTTACTAATTCTTTGCTTATTCAATAATGTTTTAGCCTTAACTAAAGTTTTATTTGTTGAAGAACATCTAATTCCACCACAGAGCTCATCTATTAACTGCTGCTTCAAAAGTTCATCTCTTTTAGAAATAAGCTCAAAACGTTCTTGCCTAGCTTCTTTTTGAAGATCTCTTATAATTTTCTTTTCCTCAGACCTTAACGCTAAACTTTTTCTTTGAAACAACTGATTCTCAACAATTACACCATTAACTCCCGCATTACACCTTTTAGACGCATCCTTAACATCACCTGCTTTTTCTCCAAAAATTGCTCTTAAAAGCTTCTCTTCTGCAGTCGGGTCAGTCTCTCCTTTGGGAGTCACTTTACCTACAAGAATATCTCCTGATTTAACAATCGCTCCAACCCTAACTATACCTCTATCGTCCAAATTTTTAGTAGCTTCATCGCTAACATTAGGGATTTCAGGGGTAAGCTCTTCTTCACCTCTTTTTGTATCTCTTATTTCAACTTCAGACTCTTTTATGTGTATAGATGTTAAAATATCTTCTTTTACCAACCTTTCATTGATTATAATCGCATCTTCAAAGTTGTATCCCCTCCAGGGCATATAAGCAACTTTTAAATTTCTACCTAAGGACAACTCTCCATTAAATGTAGAATGACCATCTGCTAGAAGAGAACCTTTCTTAACTTTATCTCCTACATTAACAGTAGGTCTTTGATTTATACATGTGTTCTGATTTGTTCGTAAAAACTTTCTCAAACTATATTCTTTATACTTTTCTTTAGGCATCAACTCTAATTCTTCAGGCTCTCCTTTTGTTTTTATTGATATTTTATTAGCATCAACATAGTTAACCTCTCCATCGTGAGTAGAATATAAAGCAGCCCTAGAATCTTTTGCTACAAGAGACTCCATCCCTGTCGCAACTATTGGTGGCTCTGGATTCATTAAAGGCACCGATTGCCTCATCATATTAGAACCCATTAGAGCTCTATTGGCATCATCATTCTCTAAAAAAGGAATCAAAGCAGCAGAAACACTAACTATCTGAGTAGGAGAAACATCCATATAATTTACATTTTGAGCATCCATTACAGGAAAATCATCTCCATTTCTAACCCTAACAAACTTATTGGTAAATTTATTTTTAGATGTAGCTTCACTAGCTTGAGCAATGTACGATCTATCTTCCTCATCTGGTGACAAAAAATAAACATTATCAGTTATGATATGGCTATTTTTATTAGATTCAATCTCTCTATAAGGAGATTCTATAAAACCCAACTTATTAACTATTGCATGACAAGCCAAAGAATTAATAAGCCCAATATTTGGTCCCTCAGGAGTTTCTATAGGACATAAACGACCATAATGAGTGTAATGCACATCGCGAACCTCAAAACCAGCCCTTTCCCTGGAAAGACCACCGGGGCCAAGAGAAGATATTCTTCTTTTATGAGTAATTTCTGAAAGAGGGTTGGTCTGATCCATAAACTGAGACAATTGACTTGTACCAAAAAAAGTATTCAAAACAGTTGTAACAACCCTTGAATTAACCAAATCTTGAGGGGTCAAGCTTTCTGCCTCTCTCTGACTCATCCTTTCTCTTATAGTTCTCTGCATTCGACTCAAAGAAACACTGAATTGGTTTGCAAGCTGCTCTCCAACCGTACGAACCCTTCTGTTACCAAGATGATCTATATCATCAGCGCCTTTTTCTCCAATACGCATTTTTATAAGATACTTAAAAACCTCTATAAAGTCTTCCTTGGTCAGAACAGGGTCTTCTATGGGATTATCTAACCCAAATTTCTTATTTATTCTATATCTACCTACAGCACCTAAATCATATTTTTTAGTTGAAAAAAACATTTTCTCTATAAATTTTGCAGCAATCTCTATATTAGGAGAATCTCCCGTTCTTAAATGTTTATAAAGAAGTATTACAGCCTCTTCAAAGCTTGAAGTAGGATCTTTTTTCATAGTATTAATTAATAACTCATACGATAAATTGTTTTCAGGATCAACTATACTTATTGATTTAATTTTGTTCTTTTTTAAAACTTTAACACAATCTTCATCAATTAAAGCACCTGATTCAAAAACTACTTCACCAGTATCCTTATCTACAATATCCTCTACCAAAACGTTATTTAATATTTTTTTGTCAGACACAGCACATACAGAAGTCATACCAAACGCATCAAATATGTCCTTGTCAGTAGATATGCCTATGGCCCTTAATAAAAGAGTTGCAGGAAATTTTCTCCTTCTATCTATTATTGCATACATGCAATCATATATGTCTGTCGAAAAATCAACCCAAGAACCTCTAAAGGGAATTATTCTTGCAGTATGAATTTTAGTACCATTAGGATGTACAGATTGATCAAAAAATACCCCTGGAGATCTTTGAAGCTGACTAACAACAATTCTTTCTGCTCCATTAATTATAAAGGTTCCGCTTTCAGTCATATAAGGAATATTACCAAAAAAAACATCCTGTTCTATACTCTGAACATAATTTGACTTATCATTTTCATCGGTTATATGCAGAACAAATTTAACTTTTAAAGGAACAGCATAGCTAATTCTTCTCTCTAAACATTCTTTAACACTATACTTAGGAAGCCCTAAATAATAACTTTTATATTCCAATAAATAATTTTTATGATTATCCTCAACTGGAAATATGTTTTTAAATACAGCCTCCAATCCCTTGTTTTCCCTTTTTTCTGGCAAAACATCTTCTTGTAAAAAATCTTCCCATGAATATATTTGCAAAGAAAGAAGGTCTGGAATATCGCTGATATGTTTAGTTTTAGAAAAAGAATGCCTACTAATAGCTGGATTATCCATCTAAATACTCCTAATTTAATTTTATATAACTATGAATGTCTTTGAATCTTCTATTTAAGCGTTACAGATCCGCCAGCTTCTTCAAGTTTTTTCTTGATTTCTTCAGCCTCTTCTTTAGCAACAGCTTCTCTAATAACGGATGGCGCAGAATCAGCTAAATCCTTAGCCTCTTTCAAGCCTAAAGAGGTTATTTCTCTTATAGCTTTTATGACATTAATTTTCTTATCACCTGAAGAAGTTAATTCAATATCAAATTCACTTTTTTCTTCAGCAGCAGCTTCTCCACCTGCAGCTGGAGCAGCTGCAACAGCAACTGGAGCTGCAGCAGAAACGCCAAACTTATCTTCAATCTCTGAAATAAGCTCTGAAATCTCAAGCATATTTGAACTTTCTAAATACTTTAAAACATCTTCTCTTTTTATATTAGCCATTTTTAATTACTCCTTTCTACTTTTTGATAGCTCTTAGTGTAAACACCAATTTAGACATTGAGCCGTTTAATGTTGATACCAATTTAGACATAGGGCTGTTGAAGCCACAAACAAGCTTAGTTAATAACTCCTCTTTTGATGGAAGAGAAGCAAGTTGCTTATACTTATCTGCACCATAAAGCTCCCCGTCAAAATAAACACCAGTTATCTCCAAACTATCCTTATACTCATTTAAAAAACCTTTAATTACCCTTGCTGGAGCTACAGGATCTTCAGAATAGGCTATACCTACCTGACCTACCAAAAGATCATCAAATTTATCACCCAATCCTGCATTTTTAGCAGCAATTTTAGTCAATGTATTTTTTGTAACACTAAAAGAAACTGACTCTTCAAAACACATTTTCCTAAACTTTGTAATCTCAGGCACACTTAATCCTGTATATCGGGTAAAGTAAACACCCTGTGAAGCATTAAATCTTTCTTCAATAGTGCTAACAATATCAACCTTCTTTTGATTCGCCATTTATACCTCTTACCTTAACTTAAAACAATTTTTATCTATTTTAACGCCTGGCCCCATACTTGAAGAAATAGTTACTTTTTTAATGTAAACTCCTTTTAAAGAGTCTGGCCTAGCCTTTAAAACAGCACTCATAAGAGCCTCAAGATTTCCGCTGATTTTTTCTTTACCGAATGAAACTTTTCCTACACCAGAATGAATAATCCCATATTTATCAACCCTATATTCAATTTTACCAGACTTCTGCTCTTTTACAGCCTTGTCCACATCACTAGTAACAGTCCCTGACTTAGGATTAGGCATCAATTTTTTAGGGCCCAAAACCTTTCCATGTCTGCCAAGAGATGGCATCATATCAGGAGTTGAGATTATAACATCTACATCAGCCCATCCTGCCTTTATCTTATCAAGATACTCATCAGAACCTGCAAAATCTGCACCCGCATCCAAAGCAACCTTAACATTATCTCCCTGAGTAACAACAAGAACCCTAACATCTTTTCCTGTACCATTAGGTAAAATAACGGTCCCTCTAATCGCCTGATCCGCATGCCTAGGATCGACACCTAAGTTTATAGCCACATCAATTGTCTGGTCAAAATTAGGATGATTGCAAGACATCAATAAATCTAAAGCATCTTCCAAAGAATAAAGTTTGTCTTTGTCAATTTTTTTTATATTTTCTTTAACTCTTTTCATAATAATTTATTTTTTTATATTTACCCCCATACTTCTAGCTGTCCCCGAAACCATTTTCATCGCAGAGTCTATATTATTGGCATTTAAATCCGGCATTTTTATAGAAGCAATTTCTTTAATTTGAGCAGCCGTTATACTTCCAACCTTATCCTTATGAGGCTCAGAAGAACCTTTTTTCAAGCCCGTTACCTCTAATATAAGACTAGAGACAGGAGGTGTTTTAGTAATAAATGTAAAGGACCTGTCTGCATAAACTGTTATTTCAACAGGAATAAGCTTTCCAGTCTGATCTTGAGTTTGAGCATTAAAAGCTTTGCAGAATTCCATAATGTTAACCCCATGCTGACCTAAAGCAGGACCTACAGGAGGAGCAGGATTTGCCTTACCTGCAGGAATTTGAAGCTTTAAAAATCCTATTATTTTTTTTGCCATATATTTATTTCACCATTTCTAATTGAAAAAAATCTAATTCTACAGGAGTAGGTCTACCAAAAATAGATATTATAACTCTTACTTTCTGCTTATCTTTATTGACCTCTTCAACCACACCATTAAAGTCAATAAAAGGTCCCGATATAACCTTAACATGGTCATCTTTTTTAAAGGGCACTTCCGCAGAAGAATCAACTAATCCTTCTTTTCTCTTAACCTCTCCAAAAATTCTCTTAACTTCTTTTTCCCTTAATGGCGCAGGAGTCACGCCTTTAGGGCCAACAAAACTCATAACGGATGCTGAGTTTTCAATGAAATACTTGATTTCATTATCCATATGCATATTAATTAAAATATAACCTGGGAAAAACATTCTTTCTTTTATTTTCTTTTTATCATTTTTTATAACAACTATTTTTTCAAAAGGAACGAAAATTTCAGTAATTTTTGGCTTTAAATGTTCGCTAAATTCTAACTCTTTCAATATATTTTCCTTTACAAATTTCTCTTTACCAGAAACAACTCTTAAAGTATACCAATTTGAAAAATCTTCAATATCGGGAACGCTACTAGCTTCAACCTTATTGTCCAAAGAAGCATCTGAAGAATGCAAAGCCGAATTATTCAAGTTATCATCCTCTACACCTAAATTATTTTCACTAAAAACTAACATGATTTAAAATATTTGACCTCTTATGGCTGGTATAACTAAATCGACAACAAAAAGAAACAAAATAACTACAATAGAAAATGCCAAGACCACAATAGTAGAACCTCTAAGCTCTTGACTATTCAACCATGAAACTTTATTCATTTCTTTTTTAATTTCAAAAAAATATTTTGCAATTTTACTAAACATAAAAATAACCTCTTAAGCTAACGCAGGTGAGGAAGGACTCGAACCCTCAACTTCCGGCTTTGGAGGCCGGCGCTCTACCAGTTGAACTACTCACCTATATAATTTACTTAGTCTCTTTAAAAAGAACATGCTTCCTGATAACTGGATCATACTTTTTATACTCTAATTTTTCTGGATGCAACCTTTTATTTTTCTTTACAGTATACCTATATCCAGTACCTGCAGTACTTTCAATTCTAACAATATCTCTTTTACTATTTCCTGCCATTTCCTTACTCAATAATCTTAGTTACAACGCCTGCGCCAACCGTATGACCACCTTCCCTGATAGCGAACCTAAGTTCTTTATCCATAGCAACAGGAG
>PAHI01000066.1 GCA_002705575.1 Fidelibacterota bacterium
AATTGCTTCGCCATTTACGAGCAATATTTTCCAGAACGCTTCTCTTTTTTTTACATAAATTACATTGATTGGATTAATGTAATATTTTTCGTTATTTGCGTCTTCTATGGTAATCATAATTTTATTATTTTCCAATGCATTTTTTCCGTGAATCACGAAAGCACGAAGTAGTTGTGCTATGAGCGTACAAAGGGTCTTTTGTGTCAATGTTAATTTGCTTGAGGGGTTTTGTATATGGAGTAGTTGTTTTTGAGATTTTCTTTCTGCACTCTACATTTGATTTGTACAACTCTTGTTGATACTTTAGTACAGTTTTTGCTCCTTGTAGAGTAGTAATAGCTTTGTTTTCAGTAATCTTGCCATCAAGTACCAATTTGACACATATTGTAACCTCGTTTACAGTAACTCGATAAGGAAAGTTTCTGCAAAGAAACTTATAAAACTTACCACTTATTTTGCCGTGTTTTAATTTTTTATGCAAAAATTTTCTGTATTTGCAATTTTTAGTATTATGTAATGTTTTCATATTTCAATTTTAAATAAAAGAAGTAATAGGGTAATTATTATATAATAACACACCCGACGCGCATTGTTCTTCGTACTTTGTTTTAACTATTTGGGTAGAATGTGAATTTTGATTAACTTGGTATTTTTGAGAGAGAAAAAGAATTTTTTTTGGGTGATCAAGAGATAAAAAACGATCAAGTATATTTTCATCAAACAAATCTCTGTCACACATCTTTAATAAGCATTTTTTAAAAGTATTTAATCTTTTTTTTCTTCTATTCCATTTTTCATTAGCTTCCGAAAATGTTTTGTAGTGCATAAAATGTATTTCAGAAGAACCTACTCTGCCAACAGGATAATCGTGTTTACAATATTTACTGCGATTTACTTCAATAACTTCTTCATTAATATAATTATTATAATTTTCTAAAAAATTTATGTAGCAGGGTGAGGTAAAAAATAACCCAACAAAAGGAGTTTTGTACTCAATTTTTTTATCTTGATAATACTGAGTGCCGTAACAATTATTTGTTATTATTGATTCCATATAGAGTTTCTTAAACCAAGTGGATAGCGAGAATGGAGCATTTCTTTTTTTGCTTCCTTAGAAAATTCTTTATCTGCTTCAACTCTCCATTCTCCACCTTCGGGATAATCAATGTAGCAATAATGGGTGACATCTCCTGTTAAGAATCCTGCTTCGCAACCAAATACATGGTCGTTTGAACTAGGATAACTTTCATCCCTACCATAATAAAAACCTGCCCAAACACCTGTGCCTTCAAAAAAGTAAAGCAATCTCTTGCCCTCTTCGGGAATTTCATCCTCAATTTTAATCCAATTAATCATTTTTATTTCCCCAGAATCCGCAAACACATGGCTTGTTATCTTTTTGATTTGCACCTTCTTGAAAACCCTTATCGTATGATTGATTGGCATTTTTACTCAATATCTTTTCAAACTTTTTAGCAAGATATTCTTGGGCATCTGAATAACCTTTTTCATAACCTTTGTTATAATTGATTTCTTCAACCATAGATTCGTGCATATTAAGTATATTAGTAGATCAGAGAAAATTTGTCAAGTATTTTTTTTAATATTATTAAATAATTTTAAAATTGTCATTGTAATTGTGTTTTGCCAAGCAACCTTGCCTTTTTTGCACAAAAGAAAAAGAATCATCAGCTTCAACGAACCAAGGGAAGTATTCTTCTATTTCGGGAAATCTTTTGTTGTTCATATATATATCAGCAGGTTCTGCAAAATCATAAGATTTTTCGACTAAACTTTTTGCGCCTTCGGGGCTTACTACATATCCATGAGTTCCTGGCAAATAACCGCCTACTTTTGAAAACAATTTATAAAGACCTTCTGTTTTAGGGTGAGGTTGTAAAAAAGAACCATAGCTAGGTTTCCCTACATTAACAATTTTATTTATATTTATTTTAGGCATTGGGGAGACAACAATCGAGTCATGCTCTAAGACTAAAGTATCTTCTTTAACATTTTGCCATATAAGTCTGTGCGATAGAAAACAACACATAGATGGCTCTGTTTTGGAGTAAATATTATTTTTAAAATTTTTACTATTAATTCCTTCATCTTCCATTATTTTATATGGATTATCACTAGGAACTATAGCTTTTTGTATATCAATATCTATATTGAACTTTTTAGCAGAATCAATGCATCTTTTAGCAGAAGCAACAGAAAGCTTATTATTCAACATAGTTATAACAAGTGCTTTCATTTTAATAAATATATTTTATTGCATCCTGCTCCCAAGGTCTAGGTAGACCATGAAAGTAAACAATTTTATGTTTTTCTTTGTCAAATAATTTGCCATGATTTAAATTAGCTTTAAAAGATACTATGCTACCATTAGCATGGTCTTGTATATATTTTTTATTTGGCACTAATGTATTTATAAAGTCTTGATCCCCCCACATACTTTTCATAGGGGTTAATGGGTTTTTAATAAAATCATTATATATAAAACTCATATCTTTTGACCAATACATGATTCCGCTACCCAAGGTATTTGGAAACCATTGGTCATGTAATCCACAAAAGTCAACATTAGAAATGTTATTTATAATGTCATCAATAGGGCTAGTTATTATAGTATCTAAATCGAAATATAAAACAGGTGGTTCTATTTTGAATAACTCAATCTTAGACCACCAACTCTTAAAGTTATGATTTAATTTTATTGAATTACAGGTTAAGTTATCGTGATCTGTTAGACAATAAAAATCATAATCATGCTTTAGTACATTATTTTTGCACATTGACTCAAGTGCATATACATGAGATTCATTGTAAATACCCCCCGATTTTAAAACAGATAATATTTTTAAGTTTTTCAATTGTCAATAAAAAGTTCGGGGCTATTATATTCTTTTTTCTTTTCTACAAAATTATTTCTTGGCGGGAATGTATTCTTATTTAACTTTTTTGGAAAAAGCCAACCCTCTCCACTATGTATTTCAGCAGTATCTTCGGGCTGAGTAAATTTTAAATTAAGTGCCAACCCTAAAGCCTTTAACTCTTTTGAATTTAAAGGTAATCTCTTGCCATCCACCCAAACTGCATAAGGGATATAGCCATTTACATTAAAAGGTTGGGGCAATCTATTTACTTGTAATTCTTTTACATCGTTTATGTCGGGAATAAAATTGGGAGGAGGAGAGGGCGGTGAAACTGATGGCGGAGGAGGAGGGGCAGGTATAGGTAAAACTGCGATTTTTTGCTTGGTTTTATTTGTTTGACATCCAATCACAAACAATAAAATAAATAAGTAATTAATTTTTGTTTTCATTTAAATATTCCTCTACAATTTTTTTTGCTTCAATAAATGCTTCGGGGTGGTATTTCTTGCACCATTCAAGAACCCATTGGCGCACATAGCAACCAATAACATCTTCTTTGTTGTAATTTATTTGGTATTTGTTTGTTTCCATTTTATATAAGCTAGTCAATAATTTTATGAGAAATTATTGGAAGTTGCTTTTAAATTTATTTATATAAGATATATATCATAACAAAAAAGCAGATCAAAATCAAGCCCCAATTATGTTTTGTATCCATATATTTCTTTTACTAACTTCAGATATTTTTCAACATCTTTAATTTCGCTCACAATTTTTTGAGTTAAATCTTTATCTTTATTTAAATCTTGAAGCAAAACAGTAGATAGTTCGGCAAGTTCCTCTAAGCATTTTAAAACAATTTTATCAGCACTAATATTCATAATTATAATATTTGACAAATTTGACGACCCCTTGACGTTATTTTTCTTTTACCATCAATTTCCATTAAATTTTTATTAAGCAAATACATCTCGTGATCTCTTTGTAAGGCAGTTTTACTTAGCCCAAGTTGAGCAGATAAACTAGTTAAACTTGATGCACCTACATCTTTAAGTGAAACTAAGACTTGCTTCTCTGTATTCGTAAGACCAAGTGGTAAAATCCCTATTTGTTGTGATAAGTCTTTAAAGTCATCCAAATCAAAAAATTGTTTCTCTTTAGCCCCGCAATATAAGGAAATTTCTTTTGATCGCTTTACTGCACTACGAGCATTATTTCTAACAGTTTTTGCAACTTCTTGTATGCAATCATCAGTAAAAGAAATATCGGGCAAACAAATTTTGATAATTTCAGCTAACTCTTCTGTAGTATATGGTTCAAAGTCAACTACAGTTAATCTATCCTTTAATGGCGGAAAGATTTTATCAGTTTCAGTCGTTGCGAAAACAAATGTTTGTTGTCTAAAGTTAAACTCAAAATTCATTCCTTCATATTCAAATATTTTTCTAGAATTAGATTCAGTATTAAAAATAGTTAAAAACGCCATAGTTAAGTCTTTAGGCAAAGCATGGCACTCATCAAATAATATAGTAATCTCATTATCCATAATTAATGGTAGAAATATTTGCTCGAAAAATTGCTCATTGTTCTTAATTGTAGAGCAGTTAATTTCAAGAAATGCTCTTTTGTCACCTTCTGCATTACATAGGTTTTTCGCAAAAGCTTTCGCAAACTCTGTCTTACCTAAACCTTTAGCACCTGCCATAAGAAGGAAAGGTGCTTGGGATGTTTTATAAAATGCATCCAAATAAAAAGACAATTTACTTTTTACTGCATCTTGCCCGATCAATCCTTTAAAATAATTATTCATCATCAAAATTAGTTAAGTTATATTCAATAGGTGGAGCTATTTCATCCACATCAACAATAGTAGCCCTAGTATTGGGCTTATCGGGTTCAGAGTCAAGCTCTAAATTGCCTTTCAAGAAATCAAGCCACTTGGTGTTTACCTTGACAATAGCCTTCGGACCGACCCATTGACCCAATTCTTCGTATGTAATATCTATAAATGGCTTATAGCCTTTTGGTCTACCTTTACCTTTCTTCATAATAAAATAAGTTTAAACTAGTAATTTGTAATTGTCAACCCAAAAGAGATTTAAATTCTTCTATCTGCACTTTGAGTTGTTGTATTAATGTAGCATTTGTATTTTTTAACTCATTCAAATACATTATTGGAACTTCTCTTTCGGGTGGTATTGGAATTCCGTTAGCTGAACAATGTTTATTTAAATCAATTAACTCTTGAAGAATCATATTTTGTTTTCTGTAATCGTTAATTAATAAATCAGTGCAATTTGAAAGTTTCTTAAATAGGCTAATATTTCTAACAACTAATCTCCTTTCGCTATCCTTTGTGACTCCATCAGATATTTTAGCGACATTGCCCTTGAATTTTTCTACATATTTAACTAATTCAAGCTCTTTATTTATAGATGATGTAATATGAAAATCAAAAGTTTGCCAAGCAAGCTCTAAATCTTCCATATTATAGAAATTTATATAAAAGATTTAATTGATTTACTCCAAGGTACTTGTTAATATAATAACAAAACTCTGCAACTTCAGAGGGCTTCCAATTTTCTTTATTTATGATTTCTCCGACCTTATTGTATGACCCGTCTTGCCAAAGCTCTGTAAGCTCAATATATTCAGTATTTGTATTCATGTATTTATGTAGTTTATGATTAATAAAAGCAATATCATTTCACAAAATAAAATAAATGTCAACATCTAAATTAAATTTTATTATGGAGCCACCTGTCAGGATCGAACTGACGACATCCTCATTACAAGTGAGGTGCTCTACCATCTGAGCTAAGGTGGCAAAAGATTATTATATATGAGCAACTTTAAAAATTCAATATTAATTGTCGCATTTAATTATAGCGACTGCTTAAATAATAAAGACTATATAATTGATTTATATAAAGAACATTTTAAGAAAATAATTATATATTCAGATTTTCCTGAAAGAAAAGAACATCAGGGAGTAAATTATGTTGATGTGCAAAAAGGACTTTATATTCACAGAATATTTAATCATTTTTACCAAAACTATAAAGAAGACATAAATTCTTGCGATGGATTATTTTATACAATGGATGATAATATAATCAATCTTAATATATTAAATATGTATGATTCTTCTAAAATAATTTATAAATATGATCAAAATCGTCCATTAGATTCGTTTAAAGGGTGGCATTGGGATAAAAAATGGGGTAAAAATGCAATATACAATCTAGAAAAAGATTATACATATAAAGGATTTGGAATAAATACATACAGTGGAGGATTTGGTGATTATTTTTACTTACCAAAAAAATATCTTTCAAAAAAAACTTTTGATTTATTTCAAATATTTTCAAGACATAATGTTTTTTTGGAACTGGCAATCCCAACAATTATTCGCCACATAGAATCCAATGAAATCAACTACAATAATTATACTGAAACTATTTTATGGAATGATGAAAGAATGGAATTAAAAAAATTAACATTTATAAAAAAAATATTTAATATAGAATTTAATTTATTCGCTCATCCAGTAAAATTTAATTCAAATCCAAAAGCATTAGATTGGTTATCTGATATATTTCAAAAGAAGAAATGTGTTGTAATAACGACAATAAACAAACCAACAGAGACAATATTAAAACATATTAACAATAAAGAATACGATGTAATTATTGTTGGGGATAAAAAAACCCCAAATGATTACAAGGATTTAAATTGTATATTTCTTAATATAGAAATTCAAAATAAGCTATTTGCGGAATTATCTCAATTGATACCTTTAAACCATTATGGTCGTAAAAATTTAGGATATCTTTATGCAATTAAAAAAGGGTATAAAGTAATATATGAAACAGATGACGATAACATACCTCACGAAAATTTTGATGCAGTAATAAATTTTGATGACACTATAGAAACAATAAAAGATGCAGACAATCAATGGATTAACATCTTTAAATATTTCACCAACAACAATTGGATTTGGCCAAGAGGCTACCCCTTGTCTCAAATAAAAAAGAATCCAAAACCAAATTTTAAGTTTGACAATTTAAAAAATAAAACAGATATAGCAATTGTTAATGGGCTAGTTGAAAATGACCCCGATGTTGATGCAATTTTTAGGTTGATATGCAATCATGAAGTTGAATGGGAAAAAGATAAAAAAATAATAGTCTCTAACGAAAACACTTGCCCGTTTAATACTCAAAATACTTTTTGGCTAGACAAGAATTTGTTTTTAGGTTTGCTGATACCCTGCTCTGTGACTTTTCGTTATTGCGACATATTGAAAGGAATCATAGCGAACACACTATTAAGACACAACAATAAAAACATGGCATACACATCGCCTAATGTAACTCAATTAAGAAATGAACACGATTTAATGCAAGATTTTGAATCTGAAATACCGATGTATTTAGCCAATGAAAATATTGTTAATCAAATGTCAGTTGACGAGTTAAAAATTACAACACCAAAAGGCAAGCCAATAAATCCCAATTTTAATAAAGAGCTAATGTTAAATATTTATCAAAAACTGTATGATATAAAGATCATAACAGAATTAGACATAAAAATTTGCAAAAAATGGCTTGAATTTTTTTAAAAAATCTAGTCAATACAGGTGCTGGCGGTGCTGGGGTACCCCTGCTTGGTATTCGCAATGGTCATCATGTTCAGAGTTATACCAAGTTTCATTTAGATATTGGATTACATTTTCACTATTACCCCTATAGAGCATTGTCCAAATTGAACAATTCCCTGAACTGCAAATGATATATTTACACTTTGAGAGTATTATTATTGTTGATAAAAAAATAAACATATCATGATGGTTTACTTTAGGGGATTTCTCATTATGAATTCCTCGGTTGCTATAACTAGTTTTATTTTCATTAATTATGATAATATTTTTTAGTTTCTTATCATTAATATAATCTATAAATTCAGCACTATCAGACTGTAGTAATATATTAATATCTTTATTTATATTTACTATTTTTATTATTTGTTTATAAAATTCATCATATGGCGATAGTTCTGTTTCTTTAAATTTATCTGTTCCTCTGTAATACACAGCAACTGTATTATCAACTACAATATTATATTTTTCTTCTATATTATTAACTATTTTATTTATTTGAGATGATGGAGAGAAATATTTTTTAATTAATGGTGTTATGCGTTTATAATCTAAAGTAGCATAATTTTTGAATTGATCTTCATGATGATATTGTGCAGGATGTATTATATTAACATCTGAAATATTTTTATAATGTTCAAAATAATCAAATGTAACATCTTTATGTGGATATTTTTTATAATTATTAAATGATGCGGAACTATCTACATCATCAGGTAGTGTTTTATTTGAATTAATAAATTCTATAATTTGATAAAGTTTTACAGAACAGCAAGAAAAAAAACCAGAATTGTGAGTTACTTTAATCATATCTGAAATTTTAAGTATAATTATTTACTATAGTATTGAAGTAGCATATTTCTATCACCCGATGAAATATACGAGAATGCAAGTTTTATGTCATCTGGTAATGATTCATGAAGAGCCCGTTGTTCCTGAGTACCTTGAGCCACACTATAATTAGTTCCTGCAGGGTGATCGATAGTAAATCTATAATCCCTTAATACTGGCCTTTTGGTCATATGTGAGAGTGCTGAATATGTTACATCAATACCCCAGCCAATTTTGTATGGTTTAAAATTAATATTTCTTTTTGCTACTTCATTAATTATATCCTTATGGATCATCCAGCATGTACAATCGGTATTAGATACTAATTTTAAATTTTCTTCAGGAATCTTAAATCCATCTATATCTACCCTATGAGCCTTATGGTAAGTGTGGTCAACATTGGGGGCATATATCCCCCATTTGTATTTATCTAAATACATTTCGGCAGAATTATATATGTCTTCCCATTTATCAAATGAAGCATCTGCCTGTATATGAAATAATGCATCTGATTTACTTGCATCAAAAAGTTCAAGAGCTTTTAACATTTGATTAGTGAAATAACTATGTTCACCAATATTATGCCAGTCAAGATTTATGTGATTATCATCGCTATTAATTATTTCCGGCTTTATGCCTAGAGATCTAAGTTGTTCGATCTTTTGTAATGTATTTTGGTATTGTCCTCGCCAATTAAATATAAATGTTTGAATATTCATAGTCTTTTATTTAATCATATTATTACACATTATAGATAAAATATTTTTTAATAATGTAGAGTAAAATAATTCAATCTTTTGCCCCGCATCTTTTGTAAATAAATCTCCTTGAATGTATTGTTTCGGATTAAGAACGGCATGATATACTGATTTTTTTAATAATTCTTTGTCGTTTATGTCACAAAAACAATATTTGTTCTTGTTTATAATTTCAATTTCAGGAAAATCTATAGCCCAATATAATGGAATAGTACCAGCTTCAAATGCTTGGAATATTTTTTCAGTAAAATATCCTTCGTAAGAGGAATTTTCAGGACATATATTATATATCCCTCTAGATGTATAATCTATTTTGTCTTTTGAGGATTTTCCTATGGAATCAGTATTTTTATTATATGATCCTGGCGATTTTATGTTACCATATTTAGATAATTCATCCCAAATTTTTTCCCTCTGTCCCCACTTATCGTGTGACGCAACAATGCTAGCAAATATATCTTTATTTTTTTTAATATTTTTATTATATTGACTCTGAATATATGTCAAAATATTATCATTTTTATTATAACTATAATAAGGATAATATAATAACCATAACGGAAATCTTATCTGTTTTTTGGATAAGTCTGTATATTTAAATCCAACTATTAAATCAAAAATTTCACGGTAAATTTTATCATTATATGCAGAGTATCTATCTAAATTTTCACCATAATAAAATATCTTACATTTAGCGTTTGTATTTAAAATGTCTTGATGGCTTAAGCTACCAAATAAAGAAACAAAAAAAATATCTGGGTTTTCTGTATAATTTACTTCTTTTACAGGCCCGATATTATTTTCAATAAATTTTGTAAAATAAGGATTTTGATGGTCATCCCACCAATTTGCATATGCGATTGTTGTCATAATATAGTAATTAAATATTAATTATTTAA
>PAHI01000009.1 GCA_002705575.1 Fidelibacterota bacterium
ATTTTTAATTAAAATTTTTTCATACACTTCATATTGAGTATCCATGCCTAATTTAATATAACGATCAGAAGCTTCCTTTTCGTTTCCATCTACCAATAAAATATTCATATTTATCTTTATTTTTGATGTATCATGAAATATTAAAAACAGCATGAAAATTAAACTAGGAATAGCCCCTATTGCATGGAGTAACGATGATATGCCTGATTTGGGCGGTGATACTCCAATTGAAAAATGTCTAGATGATGCAAGAAAATCAGGTTTTACTGGCATTGAACTTGGGGGTAAGTTTCCCAGAAATCCTGGTATTACTAAATTTCTTCTTGAAAAATATGAACTTAAAATGCCTGGGGGATGGTATGGAGCGTTGTTAAGGAAGAGAAGTGCCAAAGAAGAATGGCTAGCCCTTCAAGATCATTTAAATTTACTTAAATTAGTCAATGCAGATGTATTTATTTTTGCTGATGTTTCTGGCTCTATTCAAGGAGAGCAAAGTCGAGCATTAACTACTAGACCTAAACTTGAACAAGATGAATGGAGAAATTATTGTAATAAAATTAATGATTTGTCCAATATGTTAATGGATGAAGGAATTCCAATGTCATACCATGAGCACATGGGTACAATTATACAGTCAGAAGAGGATGTAGATAAATTTGTTAGTTTAACTAATGATAATACTTTTCTTTTATATGATACTGGGCATTTAATGTTTTCTGGGGCAGATTGTGAAAGAATTTTAAAAAACTATATTTCAAAAATTAATCATGTTCATTGTAAGGATATTAGAAAAGATACTTTGTTAAATTCAATAAAAGATGATTTAAGCTTTAGGGACTCTTTTTTAAATGGTGTATTTACTGTTCCAGGCGATGGATGTATAGATTACGAACCATTAATTAAAGTTTTATTTGAGTCAAAATATAAGGACTGGTTAATAATTGAAGCTGAACAAGACCCAAAAAAAGCAAATCCACTTGAATATGCAAAAATTGGTTATAATTATCTATATAAGACAATAATCAATAATGGTTACTCAGTTTAAAATATTTTTGTTAATAATAACTTTATTAAGCCCTACTGTTATTTTTGCTCATAAAGTTACACTGGAAGATAAATCATTAGAAGAAATAGTTAATAATAGAATGGCTTTAATGCAAAAGATAAAAAGTATATCTTCTCAGATTTCAAAACTACTTCAGTCTGATGATTACGATACAATTATAGAACTGAATAACACTTTATTGAATTCAGCTAATGAATTTAAAGGAGCTTTTCCTAAAGGTACTCAATATAAGACTGCGAGTGATGAGATATGGAATGATAGAGATTCATTTAATGAATACATTGATAAATTTATTAATGATATTGAAATGATTGGGATGAGTATTGAATTAGAAGATAATGAAATGTTTAATAGTTCTTTTAAAGAAATGGCTGCTAATTGTGGATCATGCCATAAAAAATTCAAAAACTAACTATTCAACCTTAAATGTGGATTATATTTCCATTCTAAATATTTAACAAACTGAACCATAAGAAAATTTAAAAAAAGGTAAAGTATTCCAGCAGCAACAAAAGCCTCAACAGGAGCAAATGTTTTAGCCATTATTTTTCTAGCAAGCCCAGTCATCTCCATATAAGTTGTTAGGCTTACCAAGGATGTAGCTTTCACCATTAAAATTAATTCATTGCCATAGGAAGGTAAAACTTTTCTTATTGCAATGGGAAGGATTATTTTTCTTAAAAGCAAGAATTTGCTAAAACCAAGTGACAGCCCTGATTCTACCTGCCCTTTTTCAATTGATTGTATTCCTCCTCTAAAAATTTCTGCTCCATATGCAACTGTATTTATTGTAAGTGCAATTACTCCACACCAAAACGGTTCTTTTAAAGCATACCATAGAAAACTTTCTCGAATAAATTTTACAGATCCTAATCCAAAATAAATTAGATAAATTTGAACTAATAATGGAGTCCCTCTAATAACAAAAATATAACTTGCAATTGATTTAGATAAAATTTTAATTTTTGAAACTCTACCTAAAGCAAAAATTAATGCTAAAATGAAACCTATTGGCAATGAAATTAACAAAAGTAATAATGTGTTATCTAATCCAGATAAAACTATAAAAAAATTTTTAAAAATTAGTGAATTTTGAATATTATTTAAATATTCTATCATGTAGAATATCCTTTAGAGTAATTAATTTCTAAATATTTAAAAAATCTTCCTGAAAAAGTTGTCAAACATAAATACAATATTGCAGCAGTAATTAGAAATGTTAGCGGAGAATGCTCTACATTAGAAGATATTCTAGTTTGTCTCATAATTTCTACTAAGCCTGTTACTGAAATCAATGATGTATCTTTAAGTGTTATTTGCCATACATTTCCAATTCCTGGTAAAGCATATCGAATTACTTGAGGGGTAATTACCTTAAAAAAAATACTAAATTTACTCATACCTAATGCTTTTGCAGCCTCTAATTGACCTTTAGATATTGATAAATAAGCAGCTCTTAAAACTTCACTTGAATAAGTTGCTGATATTATTGCAATTGCAATGGTTGCTATTGTAAGTGCATTAAGCTCAATATAGCCATTATAGCCAAAAATTTTAGCTATTTTCATGACTACCGCATTACCCCCAAAAAAAATTAAATAGATTACTAATAGTTCAGGAACACCTCTAATAACAGTTGTGTAAAAGTTAGCTATTAGACCTGCAATTCTATTTTTAATTAATTTTGCCCAAACAGTTATTATTGCTAAAAAAAGTCCAAGACCCATTGACATTATACTTACTAATAAAGTCATTAAGGTTGCAATAAGAAATTCATCTCCCCAACCTGAATCACCAAAAACTAATTTTTCAAATTTAAACATATTAAAATGAATAACTAATGATGAAAATAATAGTTGTCTATAAACTAATAAACTAATTGCTACTTTGTAATATATTGTTAATTTCTTTAATCACTCTTTTAACTGGTATTTTGTTTATATCAGTTGAGTTATATTCATTTGAAGAAATTGAAAAAAGATTTTTTTTGACAGGAGTAAATTTTTCTGAATCTTTTGGACCAAACAGCTTTATCAAAGGGCAATAACCAGTCGATAACATATGACTAACACCGCTATCATTAGAAATTGCAATTCTTAAAAACTTTGTAGAAGACATTATAATCTCTATATTACTATAATCTTTTACTAAATCTTCTATAAAGATTGAATTAGGAAAATATTTATTTAATTTCTTTTTTAAGTGCATTTCTTCAGGTCCTATAAAAAAAACTAATTCAAAATTTTTAGACTTAAAAAAATCACAAATTTGAAAAAAATTTTCAATAGACCAAATTTTATTTTTTTCTCCTGCTCCAGGCGCAACTCCTGCATAGTTTTTTTCTTTTGATAAAATTTTTGATATTAATTTATGAAGATTTAAATCAATTGTTAAAGAAAAATTATCATCTAACTTTTGTTTTTTTATAAGATCCAATAAATCAAAAATATAATTTAAATAATATTTTTTATTTTTTTTTATATGTTTGATTTTTTTTGATGAAAAAAATCCACCTGCAGTTCCTGATATAAAAGAAGAATGATTAATTCTTTTAATTGCTATTGTTCTCAAAACAGATTTTTGTGTATCTAAAATATAATCAAAAAATTCATTATCAAAATTGAATTTTTTGGAAATTTTAAAAAAAAAATATGGACTTATATTTGCTTGTTCATAAAACACATCTATATATTTGGATGCAATATTGTTTAATATTGAAGAATATACTGTCTTGCCTTTATCAGTAATCCAATATAGTTTGTAATCAGGCAATCTCTTTTTTATCTCATGCAAAAGTTGTAATTTAATTATTCCATCTCCAACTTTTTCACCATTTGAGAAAACTAAGATTTTTTTCATTACAAATCTTTACAAATTCTTAAAGAGTCATAGATTGCAGCATGTATATTTTTGCTCGATACTGAATCACCAACTCTATATAAAAAATATTTACCATTTTCATTATTAATTATTTTATTAAATTTTCCATTAATTAAAGATTTATAATCTATTTCACCTAAATTTTTTGAGTCTTTTTTTAAATCAAAATATAATTCTGAATTTGGAAGAACTCCATGTTCAATGACTATTTGTGAAGTTTTCTTTTTTTCTATTTTATCACTATAATCAGAACCTATAATTGCAGATAATCTATTTCCATCTTTTTCTATACTCTTAATTCTCTTATTAATTGTTATAATTACATCTTTTTCAATAAATTTTTTTGCATAAGCAACATGGTTTAGTCCACCTACTTCAGGAGAAAAGTACCTTTCTGGAGTTATAATTTCAAGTTTTGAACCTTTATTAACTATTGTTTCAGCAGCTTGTAAGCCAGGATATGCCCCGTTGTCGTCATAAAGAATAACATCTTCCTCAATATTAATATTGCCACTTATAATATCCCAAGTAGAACATGCTAATTCGTTACCTTCACCTAAAATATTAATATTTGGAATACCTCCAGTAGCAACAATGACTATATCTGGATTTTGTTTAATTATTATTTCTTTAGTTGCATAAGTATTAAATAAAAATTTTACTTTATTATTGTTACATGCTTCTATACGCCAGTCAATAATTCCAACCATATCCTTTCTTCTATCAGATCTTGTAATCAAATTAATTTGTCCACCTGCTTTATTACTAGCTTCATATAAAATAACTTCATGTCCTCTTTCTGAGCATATTTTTGCAGCTTCTAGTCCAGATGGTCCTGCCCCAACAATTATAATTTTCTTTTTTATAGATGCTGTTTTTGTTATTTCATGAGGAATAAATTTCTCTCTACCAGTTGCTGGGTTATGAATACATAATGCTTCATTACCTTCATAAATTCTATCTAAACAATATGTTGCTCCAACACATGGTCTTATTGTACTTTCTTTTCCATTGATTATTTTTTTAACAATATGTGGGTCGGCAATATGTGCCCTTGTCATACCCACCATATCAAGTTTACCCGTTAAAACTGCATACCTAGCTGTAGCTACGTCATTTATTTTAGAGGCATGAAATATTGGAAATTTAGTATCATTTTTAATTTCTCCTGCAAATTCTAAATGTGGAGATGATGACATTCCTTGTGTTGGTATAACTTTTGATAATGCTGCATCAGTATCAATATGACCTCTTATTATATTCAAAAAATCAACATTTTTAGTATTGATTATTTTATTAACAATTTTTTTTCCTTCTTCTTTTGATAGTCCTTTATCCCAATCCTCATCAGCAACCATTCTCACACCAATGATAAAATTTAGTCCTACTGCTTTTCTTATAGCTTGTATAACTTTTAAAGAAAACTTAGTTCTATTCTCAAGCGTACCTCCATATTCATCTTTTCTTTTATTAGTAGCTGGTGACCAAAATGAATCTAAAAAATGACCATAAGCTTCAATTTCAATCCCATCCATATTTGCTTCTTTCATTCTTTGAGATGCCTCAACGTAATCTTTTATTATTCTTTCGATATCCCAATCTTCAGCTTCTTTTGGAAATGCCCTATGTGCTGGCTCTCTAACTTCTGAAGCAGAAAGAACTGGTAACCAATGGGAATGATTCCAACTTGTTCTTCTGCCTAAATGTGTAATTTGTATCATTACTTTGGAACCAAAATTATGGCACTCATCAGTTAATTTTTTTAACCAAGGAACTATTTCATCTTTATATGCATGAAGATTTCCAAAAGTTGATGGAGAGTCAGGGGAAACAACAGCGCTGCCAGCTGTCATTGTTAAGCCAATTCCACCCTTAGCTCTTTCAACATGATATAATTTGTATCTTTCTTTAGGCATTCCATTTTCAGCATAAGAAGGCTCATGAGCAGATGTCATTAATCTATTTCTTATTTCTAAATTTTTTAATTTATACGGCTGTAATAAGGGATCTTTTGTCATTATTTAAAAAGTTAACTAATACTTTATTTCTTTGTTTACTTTTTTAAGGGTTGGGTCATTGCCATGATGAAAATGTTTTCTCATATCGGGACTGAATTTTTTTGAAATAGGCTCCTTACCAATTGCCATTGCCATTTCTCTAACATGATGAGGTTCTGCACCACAACAAACACCTATAAAATTAATATTTGCATTTTGACAACTTTTAGCAAATTCTGCCATCTCAAATCTATTACAATAAAAGTTATCTAAAGCTACAGGGAAAGCATTTCCACCAGGTATACAATCGCATTCTTCATCCTCTATATTTAGAAACGTTGGATTTTTTTTATTTGTTCTATAAGGAACTGGTAAACCTGCAACATGACAAGAAACATTATTTTTAATTTGTTTCAATAATGGTAATGTAGTTTTAGGGCCTCTAAAACAATTTAATCCAACTACATCTGATCCCATATCTTCAACAATTTTACATGCTTCAATTGGAGAAAATCCATCTCTAGTTTTATCTCCCCTTGGTATTGCATAGTTTGTAACAGCTATTAAATTTTCATCTTTAATAGCTTTCAAGGCAATTTTCATTTCCTCTACCCAACTAATAGTTTCAGCAACTATGAAATCAACTCCAGCTTCTTTTGCCCAAAGAACTTGTTCTTCGTACATTTTCTGACACTGACTTAATGTAGATTTATCATTTGGATCATATATGTTTGTATTAGCTACATCTCCACAAACCATTAGATTCAAACTATTAAATTCTTCAGCTATTTTTTTAGCAATCATTAATGCATCTTTTTGTAATGGTTCTAATAAATCCTCTTTTCCAATAATTCTTAGTTTTTCTCTATGACCATAATAAGTAAAAGCTTGAACAACATCAGTACCAGATCTTATAAACTCTCTATGCAATTGTGTTACTACGTCTGGATTATCTAATACTACTTCAGGAACAAAAGCACCTGCTTGAAGATAGCCCCTTCTTTCCATAGCAAACAAATATCCTTCGGCACATAAGATTGGCCCTTCATCTAATCTTTTAATTAAATTCTTAATCATAAATAATTTTATATTATTTTATTTTGTTAATTAAAAAAGAGGAAATTAGAGTTTTACAATAAATAGTGTGGTGCCCAGGGGCGGAATTGAACCACCGACACGTGGATTTTCAGTCCACTGCTCTACCAACTGAGCTACCTGGGCACAAATTAGCTAATAAAGTGTTTATTATTTTATTCAATTAAATATTGTTTTTTTAATCAATTTTTTGTTTAATATTATATTGATCTGTTAACCACTTCATTAAATCTAAATTGCTATATTTTTATGCGAAAAAGAGAATAAAATGGAGCTTTATTAATTATTAAAATAATTATAATTAAACCTAATAATATTCGAAATTAATGATTAAAAAAGATTAAAATAAGCAAAAAAGTTTAGAAAGTTAGGAATTTAAATTATATTTTTTATCAATTTGTATTCTGTCAATTTTACCATTTGAGTTTAAAGGTATTTTTTTTATAATTTTGATTTCCTTCGGAACTTTGTAAAAAGGTAGTTTGGTTCTGAGAAATGATTTAAATTTATAAATATCAAATGATCGTGTTTTTTTTAATTGTATTAACAAATTGAGTTGATTAAAATCATTATTTAAATTCTTTTTATAAGAAGCAGATAAAAAAATATTATCAAATGATTCTGATAGTTTTTCAATTTCTTTTTGATTTATTCTGTAACCTTGTATCTTGATTGTATTATCAATTCTTCCAATTATAAACAAATTTTTACTACTATCAAAATATCCTAAATCACCTGTATTAAAATAAATTTTATTATTGATATTTTTTATCATATTTTTATATTTTTGATTCTCGTTAATATATCCTTTACATATAGATTTTCCTGAAAGACAAATAAATCCAATTTTATTTGGTTCATTTATCAATTTATTACTTTTGATAATTGTTATTTTCATTCTTTTTGTACTTTTACCTACAGGCAAATATTTAATTTCTTTTAATCTTTTCTTGTCATTCTGTTTTATTTTATACATAGAATTAACAATCGAAGTTTCAGTAGGCCCCCAAACATTAAAAATATTTATTTTTTTATTACTACTTATCCATTCAAATAAATGATTAGTTGGAAAAAAATCACCACCCGATATAATTTGTTTAAGTGATGTTTTAGTAGTTTTTTTTACAGAGTCATTAAAAACAAATTGTGAAAAAAAAGAAGGCGTAGAAAATATTGATGTAATTTTACTTTTTTTTATTGTTTCATAACAATAATCAGTGTTTTCTGGAGATTTTATAATTGTTAAAGGTATATTAAAATATATTGTTGAAAAAAAATCAAATAAAGATATGTCAAAACTGAATTGAGTAACATTTCCAATAACATCATTTTTTTTCCACTTAAGATAAATTTTTGACCAAAGTAGAGTATTAATTATATTTTCTTTGTCACAAATAACTCCCTTTGGGTTACCTGTAGATCCTGACGTAAATAATATGTATATTTTATTTTTAATATCTAATTGTTTTTTTGAATTTATTTTATATTTGGAATTTAATTTAATTTTGTTATTTACAGGATCATAAAAAAAATTTGAATTTAATTTATTTGCAATAAAAAATGACTGATCATTAGAAATATAAATTATTGGTGTAAATGATATCCCTAATTTTAAACAAGCTATAAAAGAAATCAATACCTCTGCTCTCCTACTAACTATAATAGGTAAAGAAGTTTGTTTATCATGTATGTGTGGTTTTAAAATCTTAATAATTTCATCTACCTTTTTAAATACATCGAACCATGTCCATTTTCTTTTATAGTCTGTAAATATTACTTTATTAATGTTTTTTTTAGAGTGTTGTTTAATTCTTTTTAAAAAAATCATTAATTAGATTTTATATGATAAATATAATCAACAGCTGATTTAAAATATTCAAAACTTTTTAATGTAATTTCTGAATTAGGATTTATTTTTAATTTAAATTTTTTTTCGACTTCTATACTTAAGGTTACTAGGTCTAAAGAGTCAATAATTCCACTATCTAACAAATGTTCTTTATCTAGTAATTTTTTTACGCCTTTACCTTCTTTTGTAACCAAATAATCAATCAAAAATTTTTCAATTTCTTTTTTTTTTATCATTAAAATCTAGATATTATTTATAAATATGTTTTTATCTTTATAAAACTCATCTATCATAAAATCTATTGAATTTTTATAATCTAGAAAAGTTATATTTGTATTTTTCTTTATATCACCATACTCTTTGACAAGACCTTTTAATTTTAGAGCTTTTGAAAATTTAGCCGTATTAGTTACAAAACTATCTTTTTCTTCAGTATTTAGTAATTTTCTAACAAACACAGTATAATCTGTGCCAATATATTTATTCTTATCATATACTTTAGTTTTAAATAATTTATTGAAACGATAAGTTGCGCCTACCATTTGTTCAACATAATGGATTGACGTATTACCCATTTCTAATGGCCTACCTAAATGTATCATACAACTTTTATTTTCATAAAGTTTATCAAAAATTGATCTTTTGCCAAAGGCACTTTTTTTTATATTTCGAAGAATACTTCTGTTTTCACCTAAGCCAATACATGAAAAAAGAGGATGTTCTGATCGTATTATATTTTTTTTCTCAAATGACCATTTAGTTAATAGTCCCAAAGTAGGCTTAGTTTTATAAATATCAAACCTTCCTTTATCAGTAAATGTATATGCAGGTATAATCGATGTTTTTTTATTTTTATTAAGATTTATAAAAAGATTTGTAAAAAAAGTATCATAATTATTAATTGATTTATTATAAATAAAACCTCTCATATCTACTGTAAAAAAAATATAATTATATCTTCTTGTTAAACTTAATAATTTATTAATAATTTCTATTTCCTTCATTTAAATTTTTATATTTATTTTTTCTAAATTATTATTAGACCATTCTAAAAACTTAGATGCTGTTAATATATTTTTGGGAATTTCGTAACCCCCTATTTCTAATGCATATATTATCCATTCAATACAGTTCATATCTTTGATATTTATAGATCTTATATTCCTAATTTTTAATATGTAATCAGCACTATATTTATTTTTAAACCAACCTCTATCATTTCTTTCTTTATCAATAATAGATTTACTAATTGTTATTGGTGAATTAATAAATGAAAAAACTTTTTCATTATTTTTAATATAAAGTTTAAAAAAAGATGATTCATAATCTTCAAAATTAAATTTTTTTAAATCTATTATTTTTGAACCTAATAAACTTAAATCAGCAATTTTTTTATCATTAATTATAATGCCACTGTGATAAGGGTATTTTTCTAATAGAAAAATTGCTAATTTGTACATAAATTTTATTTTTCTTGAATATTTTTGATAAGCTTTGAAATAAAACTTGAACAATAATTACCATTGATTATTCTGTGATCATAAGCAACAGTAATGCCAATGATATTATTTGAAACTAAATTATCATTTGACTGACTCAATGAGCCAATTCCAATTATAGTACTTTGATTCGGATAAATTATTGGATAATGATTTTTAATGTAACCTTCTGTAATTGTTGCTATACTTATTGTTCCTCCAGATAAATCATTAACATTAATTTTATTGCTAAAAACTTTTCTTATTAAATTTAATTTTTCTAAAATTATTTCATCTGGTTTTTTTTCATTAACTTTTTTTATTACTGGCATGAATAGATTATTATTTCTATCAACGGTAAAGCCTACACTAATATCATTATTTTTAATTATATTATCATCTGATAAATATGAATTCATTAGAGGAAATTCATTTAAAGTTTTTGAAATATTAAATAATAATATATCAAAAAAAGTTAATGATAAGCTTAATTTTTTTGATAAAGTGTTACATAAATCATCAATCTTTTGTCTATTTAGATCAACTGACATGTGTGTGGTGGCATTTAAATTCTGTGATAATTTAACATTTTTTGATACTTCTTTTTGAGAGGGACTAATTTTTTCGACATTTGTTTTTTGTTTAAAATTTTTTGAGTAGGATAAATTTAATCTAATGAATTCTAGTACGTCTTTTTCTTTAATAATAGTATTGTCAGTTTGTAAGTCTGAAATACTTAAAGAATGCTCATCAATCAATTTTTGTGCTTTTTTAGTAATTTGAATGTTTAATTTTTCATTTTTGTTTAAGTCAATTGATTTTAAATAATTCTGATCGTTTGAAATAATGGCAACAATTTCTCCAACTTTAACAAATTCATTTATTGCATAAAAAAACCTAATATATCCATCATGTTCTGATAAAATTTCTTGAGTAATTTTAGAACTCTCAATAGAGCAGATATTATCATTTTTTTTTACTAAACTATAATTTTCAAAGTTTAACTCAACTATTTTTACTTCATCTTCATTTGCATTTAAAAGTGGTATTTTAATTTCAAAGAATTTTTTATTCATTTCTAAATAATATTTTTTAAATAATTATAAATTTTTGCTTCATCAAGCATTATATTCTTTTCTTTATTAAAAGATGACGGAATAATAGAGCTATCAGAACCAAGCTTATTAATGAACTGGTACTTATTAGTTTTATATAATTCAAAACATATTTCTGATCCTAAGCCAAAATTACTGGTATTTTCTTCAATAGTTATAATTTTACCCTTTTCAGTAATATCTCTAATAAGATTGTTATAATTAAGAGGAAATATTTTTCCTATGCACACTACTCTAAATGAAATTTCTTCATCAATATATAGTTTTTGAACAGCATTAAGGGCAATATTTAACATACCGCCATAACAAATTACCGTTCCTTCATCTTCAACAAAATTTGTAAGTGAAAAACTTACATTAAAATCTAATATTGAGTCTGAATGTCTAATATAAAAACCATTATGCTGATTGTTATTTGAGCTTTTAATTATGAAACTATAATCAATTTTATTTTCTATTATTAAACTTGGTTCACTACTATTTATAGCTACTTCATAAATATATTTTATGTTCTGAAAAGGATTTATTGCATAGATATTTAAACCATCTATTCCTAAGAAATGTTTTTCAATAGATTGGGAATGTGTAGGGCCATAACCTCTTCTGCCACCCATGGGTGTTCTAATAACTAAAGGAACCTTAACTTGAAAATTATACATTGTCCTAAATTTACAAGCATTGTTTAAAATTTGATCAAATCCAAGAGTTAAAAAATCTCCAAACATTATTTCAACAATTGGTTTTAAACCTTGAATAGCCATTCCTGTAGCAAATCCTATGATACCCGCTTCACATATTGGTGAAGAATATACTCTCTCTGAGAAATTAGTAGATAAACCCTTTGTTACTTTAAATGCACCTCCATAAGGATCAAGCAAGTCCTCGCCTATCATTATTAATTCTTTATTTTCCTCAAATAATTGGTGAAGAGTTAAGTTAATTCTATCTGAAAGTCTTAAATTATTTGCCTTATTTAATACATCTGAAGTATCTATTTTTTTTAAATGAGTCGGTTTATTTATTTTAAAAAAATTTTTATTCTTAGTGTCTTCTTTTTTTAAGCAGTCATTAAATATTTCTTCAATAAATTTTAATGATTTATTTTGTATTTTATCAATTTCGTCAATTTTTTTAAATTTATTAATACTTTTTTCTAAAGTGTCATTTTTTTTTAAATTAATTAGTTGCTCTTCTGTACGTGTATCATCTCCCTTACTGTGTGGCCCTAATCTATTACTTTTAATAATTAAACAATAGGGGTTATTATCTAATCTTATTTTTGTAACAATTTTTTTTGTTTCATTACTTAATTCAAAAACATTTGGATAATCTATTTTTAATGATTCTATATCAAAAGCTTTTATTTTATTTTCTATATTACCTGGCAAAACAGATTTAGTAAAAGTAGATTGAGATATATCATTATCTTCAATTATAATTAAAATGGGTAACCTATTCTTTCCAATCATATTTAGGGTTTCATATAATATTCCTTGTCCAAGTGTTCCATCACCAATAAACAAACAAACTATATTTGAACTTTTTTGAAATTTTAAAGCATATGATATTCCAGCTGCCATTGCTGAATTACCTCCCAAGATACCATTTGAAAAAAATTTATTTTCAAAACATAAATGTTGGCTACCTCCCATACCACCGCAAACACCATTTTCTTTTCCTAAAATTTCATTAAGTAAACCTTTGTAGTCATCAGTATGTGATAAATAGTGACCATGACACCTATGATTGCTAACTACAACATCATTTTTTTCTATAGCAGAAATAACTCCAACAGCATTTGTCTCTTGTCCAAGAGATGTATGTGTTGTCCCTTTTAAAATTCCTTTTGGAAATAAATCTAATAATGATTTTTCAAAATTTCTAATATTCAAACTCTTTAATAATAATTCAGAGTCCATTTTACTTCACACTTTTAACCAATATATATTCTAATATTTGACTAACATTAATATTTGGATTTTTATTACTTAATTCAAGTATCATGTTAGGCCAATCAAAATTAATATCATTTTTTTTTAAATATAATTCTAAATCCATAAATAATTCAAATAAGTCAGAGGAGCTGATAATATTATTTTCACCAATTAAGATACTACTTTCATTGAAATCAATTGATTTATTATTTATAAATCTATCTATTTTTTTAGATAAAAATTCAAATAATATTTTTTTTTTAATCAACTTTTTGTCTAATTTGATACTCATCTGTCAACCATTTCATCAAATCTATATTGCTACATTTTTTCGAGCAAAAGGGAATAAATGGATCTTTGGATATTTTAGAACATGAAGGGCATTTAGATTTTTTCCTTAATTGAACTAAATTACTTAATTTCTTTTTGTTTATTTCCATCTAAATGTAATTCTGCCTTTTGTAAGATCGTAAGGGGTCATTTCGACGGTTACTTTATCACCAGCAAGAACTCTAATTCTATTTTTTCGCATTTTACCAGATGAATGAGCAAGAATCTCATGATCATTTTCTAATTTAACTTTAAACATTGCATTTGGAAGCAACTCCAACACAACTCCTTGAAATTCTATAGATCCTTCTTTTGGCATTAATCTCCAATCCTTTTTTATATATAAATTTATTTCTTTTGTCTAATTTTAACTGACATTTTATGTCCGTCTAGTCCTTCAACATCTGACATTATTTGTGTATCTTTTGATAAAAGATTGAAAGATTTCTGATTCATTTCAACAACAGAATTTCTTTTCATAAAGTCAAGAACACCTAAGCCAGAAGAAAATTTTGCCGCACCAGAAGTCGGGAGAACATGATTAGTGCCGACAATATAATCTCCAAAAGCTTCTGTTGAATATTCTCCTAAAAAAATACCCCCAGCGTTATTAATATTTTTAAATAAATTTTTGTGCTTTTTTAAATGAATATGTATATGTTCAGGAGATATTGTATTTATAATTTCTGAAGCATAGTTTAAGTTTTTAACTAAAATAATTAACCCATTATTTTTTAAACTTTTACTAATTATGTTTTTTTTAGTTAATAATTTTTTTAACAAATTTATTTGATCTAATACTTTTTTTGCAAATTCTTTGTTATCTGTAATTAATATTGATTTAGAATTAATATCATGTTCTGCTTGTGCAATTAAGTCACTAGCGACCCAGCTTGGATGATTATTTTTATTTGCAACTACAACAATTTCAGATGGGCCAGCTATTAAGTCTATTCCAACATTTCCAAATAATTGTTTTTTTGCTTCTGCTACATATGCATTCCCAGGACCAAATATTTTATTTACTGGCTTTATAGTTTTGGTTCCTAAAGCTAAAGCTGCAATTGCCTGGGCGCCTCCAACAAAATATGTTTCATTTATACCAAGTTCTTTTAATAAAGCACAAAAATAAGGATTAATATTTTTGCTTGGTGGTGTCACACATACTATTCTTTTAACACCTGCTATAATTGCTGGTACTGCATTCATTATTAATGATGATGGATAAAATGCATTCCCTCCAGGTATATACAACCCCACTGAATCTATAGGCTTCCATTGAGAAATTAGTTTTATATTTTTTTCATTTTGAAAAATATTTTTTGGTAATTGTTTTTTATGAAATTTAGAAATATTATTTATTGCTTTCTTGAAACTTAATAATACATTTTTATCAATATTTTTTTTATAATTATATTTTAATAAGTCAAAATAAATCTCACTTTTTTTTAACTTTATTTTATCAAACTTAAATGTATATTCAATAATAGCAACATCACCTTTTTTACTAACATTATTAATTATTTTTGTAACATTTTCTTTAATTAAAAAATTATCTTTTGAATCTCTCTTATTTAAATGTTTAATTATAAGTTCAATAGAATTAGAATTTTTATACTCAATTAATTTCATTTTATTATATTTTCAAATTCAGAAATTATATCATTAATCAACTTTGTTTTTGTTTTATATGAAGATTTATTTACAATTAATTTTGATTGAATATTCATTATTTTTTCAATTTCTACTAAACCATTAACTTTCAGAGTTTTTCCAGTTGAAACTAGATCTACAATTCTCCTGCACATATTTAGCGAAGGTGCTAATTCCATTGAGCCATTTAAATTTATAATTTCAACCTGTACTCCTTTTTTAGCAAAAAAATTTTTACAAATATTTGGGTATTTTGTTGCTACTCTAATATTACTCCAAGTTTCAGGATCTTCTTTTTTTAAAAGTGTTTTAAGAGCAGCTACTGAAATTCTACAATGACCAATATTTAAATCAAGTGGAGCATACACTTCAGAATAATTAAATTCATTTATTACATCCTCACCTGCAATGCCTAGATGAGCAGCTCCAAAAGCGACAAATGTACATGCATCAAAAGCTCTTACCTTTATAAATTCAATTTTTTTATTTTTAGACTTAAATTGAAGTTTTCTAGTATCTTTATCAAATAATAATGGATCAGGTGCAAAGCTTGTTTTTGACAATATACTTTTACATTCTTTAGTAATTCTTCCTCTTGGAACAGCAATAATAATTTTATCCATATAAATTCGGGATCTTTATATCTTCATTGAATTAAAAACCAGGAAAAGTTAATTTTTCTCTCTTTTTATATCAGGGCCTAACTTTCCAAGTGTTTCTTCAATTTTTTCATAACCTCTATCAAGATGGTAGACTCTATTAATTACAGTTGTTCCAACAGCACTTAAAGCTGCCAAGACTAAACTGACACTAGCTCTTAAATCACTAGCCATGACCTGAGCTCCTTTAAATTTTTGGTTACCTTTTATGTATGCTATGTCCTTTTCTACTCTAATACTTGCGCCCAACCTATTTAATTCAGAAACGTGCATAAAACGATTCTCAAAAACAGTTTCTCGTATTGTTGAATCTCCATCAGCCAAACACATTAATGCCATTAGTTGAGCCTGTAAATCAGTGGGAAAGCCAGGATAAGGTAATGTTTCAACATGTATTGATTTAATATTTTTGGCCTTACTAATTAATACGGAATTATTTTTTATTTCTAAATTACTCCCCATACTTTTAAGTATATTAATTAAAGATGATAAGTGATGTGGATTAAAATTTCTAACTTCAAAATTTGAGTTTAACATTATAGCTGCTATAATATAAGTACCAGCTACAATTCTATCTGAAATTACATGATGATTTCCTTCTTCTAAACTATCTACACCCTGAATAATGATTTTATTTGAGCCTTCTCCATTAATTTTTGCACCCATTTTTTTTAGAGATTTAGCCAAATCAACTATTTCTGGTTCTCTAGCTGCATTTTCTATTAATGTCTCACCTTTAGCAAGTACTGCACTCATTAAAATATTTTCAGTTGCGCCAACACTTGGAAAAGGAAAATTAATTTTATTACCAATTAATGAATTACTTACTTTGCCAATTACAAATCCATTTTCAATCTCAAAACTTGCTCCTAGTTTTTTTAGTCCTTCTAAGTGAATATCAATTGGTCTTGTTCCAATAGCACAACCACCAGGTAATGAAATCTTTGCACTGCCAAATCTTGATAATAATGGGCCAAGAATCAAAATAGAAGCTCTCATTTTTCTAATTATGTCATAATCAGCTGAAATATTTTTAATATTTTTACTATTTAAAATTATATAATCTTTTTCTTTATTAACTATTGTTCCAAAAATATTTAGTAATTTTATCATATTTTGAATATCACCAACATTAGGTAGATTTTTAATAATTAAATTTTTATTGGTTAATAATGAAGAGACTAATATTGGAAGTGCTGCATTTTTAGCTCCATGGACATTTATAAATCCATTAAGATTTGATTTTCCTTGTATAATTATTTTATCCATTATTTTTTTTGTGCAATTTTTCTTTTTAAAATATTTGCCTTAAGTTGTTTTTCTAATCTTTTTAATCTTTTATCTTTTTCAATTTTTTTATTACTTTGATTAAATTTTTTATGATTTTTTTCTGACATAAATATGATTTATTTAATAATGAAAATAATCACACTTTTGTATTATTTTTTTTAGAGCATTTTTTTGAACAATAAAGTACATTTTCCCAGTCATTTTTCCATTTTTTACGCCAATAAAATGGTCTTTTGCACTTTACGCAAAGTTTATAGGGAAGGTTTTTTTTACTATAATTATTCAAAAATATAATAATAAGAATAAGCAACTATTATCGCAGGTATCGCACTGTATAAAGTGGCCATAACAGCTGCTTTAGGAGCTAAAGCAATAGCAGGGAACAATGCGTCTCCATCATTAGAAATGGCATTACCAAGTTCTGCGGAAAGTGGTATGTATCCATTAAGATAAAATGTAGCAACTACTACTTGAGGGCCACAACCAGGTAGAAAGCCAAAAAATATTGCAACTAATGGTACCAGAGGCGCCCAAAGATCAAAGTATATTTTTAAATCTATGCTTGAAAAATACATAAAGGTTTCAAATATTAAAAAACCACTAATGACCCAAGCAGTTACAAAGTTTGTTGTATCTATAACTCTTGAAATAAAACCTCTGCTTTTATCAGTTGAACATTGAAAATCACTTAGAGGATTTAAAGACCACATAAAAATTGATAGTATTGCACCTGAAGATCCTACTAATAAAAATATAATATTGTATAAATTGAATGAAAATTCAATTTGAAAAGCAGTTAAAATTCCAAATATAAAACCTGGCAAGAATAACAAAATCCAAAAAATATTAAAATTTGAAACAAAAGTTTTCTTAGTCTTTTCATATTCAATATTAATCTTAGATTTTGGCATCATAAATTTAATACCATGCAAAATATCAACAAAGTATCCAGAAATTGAACCAACAATTATACCTAAACTAAAAATTAATAAACCTGTAGAGGGCTCTATTGCTAAAATTAAAAAAGCAGCGTCTCCCATTGTCGCGGTAAGTACAGCTACTAAAGATCCAAAAGATATTCGTCCTTGTATATATTGTGTTACAACCATTATTGCTCCACCACATCCTGGAATAGCTCCTAAAAAAGCTGAAAGAGGTACATGAAACTTTTGTGTTTTTGATAAAAATAATTCTACATCAAATTTGGTTAAACTATCTAATCCAATAAATACAAATAACGTAAAACCTACAAAAACTGATACCTGAATATAAGCATCAATCATAGAATTTCTAATTAATGATCCAAAATCTCCTCCTTGAAAAGCTAGTGCTAAAATCAAAATACCAAAGAAAGATTTTTTTAATAATCTTCCCTCATTAGCTAAAATAAGTCTTTTTTTATCACTTATGGCATTAATAATTGCATTCATATTGTTTATATAGCTAAAAAATATAGCTATGGCTATATTTCTATTAATATTTTTTGAATTTAATGGTATTTAATAATATGTCTTTTAAAAGGGTAAGAAATGCTCATAAAACTGAAAACACTGAAGATTATTTGGAATTAATTGCCGAGTTATTAAATATAAAAGGTGAAGCTAGAATAGTTGATATAGCTTCTAAAATTGGAATTGCACAAGCTACAGCAAATAAAACTATTCAGAGATTGCAGCAACAAGGATATATTAAAAGAGAGCCATATAGATCAATATTTCTTACGGTTAAGGGGCAAAAAATTGCAAGCAAATCAAAAAAAAGACATAACATTGTTTTAAACTTTTTATTAAACTTGGGCTTAGACAATAAAACAGCATCTGCAGATGCAGAAGGCATAGAGCATCATGTAAGTGATAAAACATTAAAAAAAATGGACAGATTTAATAGATCAAAAAAATATAGCTAACTAAATTTAAATTTATTCATTTAAAAAAAAGAAGGGATACGGCGAAAATACCCCTTCTTTAAATAATTGGTTTATGAAAAAATAAACCTTAATTTCTTTTAACCGATTCTCAAAAATGTAACAAATCTAATATATGGTAAAAATATATTAATATTTTTGCAATAGAACCAACCTTATTTTTATTTTACTTTTAAAATCTTTATTTAAAGGTAAGTAATTTATAGGTCGTGATTTAAAATTAATCTTAAAATCTCGAGAATACTTTTCTAAAATTTTATCAAATTCTTGATATTCCCATAAATCAATTCTGTGTGAAAATATAAAGTGACCTTTAATATTTAAATAATGTCTAACATTTGAAAAAAGTTTATCAAAATTTTTACAATAAGTCATTGCTCCAATAATTGAAACTAATTCAAATTTGATATTATAAGAATACCTTGTTTCAAAATTTGATAGAATAAGTTTTTTATATATATTTTTATTTTTAGCTAATATGAGACTTTTTTTAGAGATATCAGATCCATAAATTTTAGATTTATTATAAATTTTATTTAATTCTTTACCAAATAATCCGGTACCACATGCTAAATCAAGAATATTATTAGGAATTTTTTTTAATTTATTCTCTAATATTAAAATACTTTTTTTTGGAACGTTATAATTCCAGTTTTTTAAAGTTTTTTCATATTCATTAGACCAATTATCGTAAAAATTCTTAGTATCATAAACACTTCCAATTCCATTAACTAATGATTTTGATTTAATCATATATAAGTGAAGGTATTTTTTTTCTAGCTTCTTCAACTTCTGAAATATTAATATTAGAATTTATAATTTTTGGTTTTTTTAATGCTTTATTTACAATTTTTCCCCATGGGTTAATTAAAAGTGAATGCCCATATGTCTTTCTATTAGTATGATGTCTACCACACATATTAGTTGCGATAATAAATGTATTGTTTTCAATCGCTCGTGCTCTTAACAAAATTTCCCAATGGTCTTTACCAGTAGGAACCGTAAAAGCTGATGGGACTAAAATAACATCAGATCCTTTTTTTGATAATTTACGAAATAAATTTGGAAATCTTAAATCATAACAAATAGTAAAACCAAATTTAATATTATTAATTTTTGATGTAACAATTTTATTACCAGCTTTAAAAGACTCTGATTCTTTATGTGTTTCTTGACTATTAATTTTTACATCAAACATATGTATCTTATCATAAAACATTTGAATTTTCCCATATCTATTAATCAAAAAGGATCTATTGATTAATTTTTTTTGTTTTTCTTTTTTTAATAAAAGAGAGCCAATATTTATAAAAATTTTGTTCTTTTTAGCAAACTTTTTACTCATATGAAGTATTGGACAATCTCTCTGGAAATTAGTGTAATTAAATAAATATTTTTTATCATTAGTTATAATATTTGAGCATTCTGGTGTGCAAATTAAATCAGGTTTAAATTTAAGAGTTTTTTTATACAAACTCTCTAATTGATAGCAATTTTCCAGAGGTGTAGATTTAGCTTGAAATTGAATCTGTGAAACTTTAATTTTTTTCATTAAATTAACTTAACATAAAAATTAATTTCTTTTTATAAATTAAATTATTTAATACATTTTTTATTTTATTATCCTTACAAAGGTATATAGATCAATTTAATGAACAATTTATTAAAAATATGGAAATCAAACAAGCCAGTTATTAACGCATGGCTTTCTATTCCAAACTCATTTACTGCAGAGTCCTTTGGTAAAATGGGTTGGGACTCTATCACTATTGATTTGCAGCACGGTCAAAATGATTATCAAACAACTATCTCAATGTTACAAGGTTTAGCAAATAGTAAATCTATACCTATGGTTAGAGTTCCATGGAATGAGCCTGGTATTATTATGAAAATACTTGATCTTGGAGTACTTGGTATTATTTCTCCAATGATTAATTCAAAAGAAGATTGTGAAAAATTTGTTTCTTACTGTTATTATCCTAAAATAGGTCAAAGAAGTTTTGGACCTATGAGAGCTCAATTAATCTATGGCTCAAATTATTTTAATGAAGCCAATAAAAATGTACTTAGTTTTGCTATGATTGAAACAAAACAGGCCGTAGATAATTTAGATGAAATTTTATCAGTACCAAATCTAACAGGAGTCTATATTGGACCTGCTGATATGAGCTCATCTTATGGTATGCCGCCAAAATTTGATGTTAGAGAAGATCCGGTTTATTCAAATATCAAACTGATTGCAGAAAAAGCTAAACATTACGGGAAAATAGCTGGTATTCATAACGGTAGTACATCTTATGCAAAAGAAATGATAAAAATAGGCTACAAATTTGTTACAATCTTATCTGATTTTAGAGTTATGACTTCAAATGCGCAAATGATTGTTGATGAAATGAATGATAAATCTATAGAGTCAAAAGACTCAAGCACTTATTAATTTATACTTTTTTTTAAATAAAGGTATTAAAAAAATTAGGCAAGCTAGAAAGAAAAAAATGCTACCTACCATTGCCCAAAAATTACCAACGCTTGATATAATAAAGCAAATAGAAGAGATGACAAATAATAACCATCCGAATATATTAATATTATTATTCATTATTTTTATTTAAACTCTCCTCAATTTCTAAAACTTCTAACCATCTTGTCTCTTTTAAATTAAGATCTTTATTTAGGATATTCATTTGTTCAGTCACATCCAAATATCTCTTATAATTTTCTATATATAAATTTGTATCTTTCAATTCATTGGTAATATTTTCCAATTTTTCTTGAATATTCTTTATTTGTTTCGGCAATTCTTCAAGTTCATATTGGTATTTAAATGATAGTTTTTTATTAATTTTATTTTTTTTATTAATGTTTCTCTTTTTAACTTTAATTAAGTCAACTTTATTTTTATTTGTAAGGGATTTTAAAAAATCACTATAACCTCCTAAAAATAAAGTTACTTTGCCGTCGGTGTCAAAAAATAATATTTTATTCACAGTTTGATCCAAAAAATCTCTATCATGCGAAACTATTAATAAAGTGCCATTATATTTTGATAACATTTCTGTAAGCAAATCTAGAGTTTGTAAATCAAGATCATTGGTTGGCTCATCAAGTATTAGGCCAGTTTTTGGATTTGCTAAAACTTTTGCAAGAAGTAATCTGTTTTGCTCACCTCCTGACAAAGTTTGAATGGTATGATTAACATTTTTTGGATCAAAATTAAAATCCTTAATGTAACTACAAACATGCCTGTCAATACCTTGAACCTTAAGATAATCACCTCCTGAAGGTACCAAAATATCTTTAATTGATTTTCTACCATTAAGATCATTTCTCATTTGATCAAAATATGAAAATTCTATATTTTTTTTTAATTTTAATTTACCTCTTGTAATTGGTATTTCGCTTAATATTGTTTTTATAAATGTTGATTTACCTGTTCCGTTTTTACCTATTAAACCTATCCTATCGTTTTTACTGATCTTTATAGATAAATTTTCAAAAACATAATTTTTTTGTTTTGGATATTTTATCGCAACATCATTATATTCTGCAATAAATCTTGAATGATCAATAGATTTTTTTGCAATTTCTGGTTTTAATAATTTTACCGCACTTTTATAAGACGCTTCATCTTTTTCTAATTGAATTTTTAATTCTTTTGATCTTTGAAGACGTTTCTCATTTCTTTTTACTCTTGCCTTAACTCCTTTGTTAGCCCATTCTAATTCCAGGTTAACAAATTGTTTTCTATTTCTTATTTCTCTATACTCTTGATCTAATAGTTCTTCAGACCACTTATCAAAATTTTTGAAACCCTTAGGGCTCACTCTAAGATTACCTCTGTCTAACCAAAATACTTTATTAGTAAAATTACTTAAAAATGTTCTATCGTGACTTACACAAACAATTGTCTTCTTTAGATCTTTTAGATAATTTTCTAACCACTCAATACATTCAAGATCTAAATGATTTGTTGGTTCATCTAATAAAATAATATCTGATTCTTCTAAAAGAGATATAATTAAATAAACTTTCCTTTTTTGACCTCCCGATAAGTTTTCTGTATTAAAGTTTTTATCTAAATTGAGTTTTTCGCAATAAATATCTATAAAGTGTTTATTATTATAATTAATAAAATCTTGAAAAATATCTAAAATTTTTTTTTTATTAAAATCTTTAATTTTTTGATTAAAATAACTTACTTTGATATTGGGTAAATTCCAAATTTTTCCATTGTCTATATCTTGATCTCCATTAATTATTTTCATCAAAGTAGTTTTACCTACTCCATTTCTACCGACTAAAGCAATCATATCGCCTTTATGAAGATTAAGATCTAAATTTTGAAAAATAATTTTTTTTCCAAATTTAATTTCTGCCTCTCTTAAAGAAAAAATTAAATCGCTGACCACAATTTTTAAAATTTATAATAAAGTACTATAAAGTCTAAAATACCAAATATAATAAAGATTGTAACAACTCTTGTAATTGACCATTGACCTTTGGGGAAAATAAAATTGAATAATTTCATAGTATTTTTATAATATAATTTATAAAATTTAAAAATAGTTATTGATCTTAATGTTTTTTAATATTAGATTTTATTCATGCAATTAAGCAGAGAAGAACTTTTAAGAGCCTATAAAGGCATGTGCGATATAAGAGAATTTGATGATGCAGTTCATTATGAATTCGCTGCAGATGCAATGCCTGGTTTTGTGCACTTATATGTTGGTGAAGAAGCGTCAGCTATGGGTATATGTATGCATCTTGACGAAAAAGATACAATAGCAAGTACACATAGAGGTCATGGTCATTGTATAGCTAAAGGTTGTGATATTACAGATATGATGAAAGAACTATACGGTAAAAAAGATGGTATATGTGGTGGCAAAGGTGGTTCAATGCATATAGCAGACCTATCGAAAGGTATGCTTGGAGCAAATGGAATAGTTGGCGGAGGTCCTCCAATCGTTTTGGGGGCGGCGTTAACATACAAAACAAAGAAAACTGGCAATGTATCTGTTGGCTTTTTTGGAGATGGTGCTTCAAATCAAGGGTCAATATCAGAGTCAATGAATATGGCTACAGTTCTTAAACTTCCAGCAATATTTGTGTGTGAGGATAATGGATATGCAGAGTCAACAGCTAGGGAATATGCTGTAGGTGGAAGTATACTTGATAGAGGTAAGGCATTTGGACTTGACTCTCATGAAGTGGATGGAAATAATTTTTTTGAAGTCTATGAAATAGCAAAACATGTAATAAACAACGCTAGAGAAGGTAAAGGACCTGCTTTACTTCATATTAAAACAAGTAAAGTATACGGTCATTTTGAAGGTGATGCTATTTCTTATAGAACTAAAGAAGAAAATGAAAAAATTAAAAATGATGAAGATCCATTAAAAATATTTAAGAAAAAAGTAATTGAATCTGGATTACTAGAAATATCTCAATTAGAGGAATTAGAAAACGATGCAAAAGAGAGAGTAAAAATTGCTGTAGAAGAATCTAAAAAAGCTGAATTTCCTAGTGAAAAAGATTTATTAACTGATGTTTATATAAAATACTAATAGGAGAAAATATGGCAATTAAATCTTATAAAGACGCTATAAATGAAGCACTTCTTCAAGAAATGAAAAAAGATGAAAATGTTGTAATAATGGGAGAAGATGTAGCCGGTGGCGCTGGAACAAATGGAGAGCAAGATGCCTGGGGTGGAGTGCTTGGAGTGACTAAAGGTTTATTAGCTCATTATGGAAGAGAAAGAATAATTGATACACCGATTACTGAGACAGCAATACTCGGCATGGCTTCAGGAGCTGCATTGACTGGTCTGCGTCCTGTAGCAGAATTAATGTTTGTGGATTTTATGGGAGTTTGCTTTGATCAAATACTTAATCAAACTGCTAAATTTAGATATATGTTCGGAGGTAAAGCTGTAACACCAGTAACAATAAGAACTATGTATGGAGGTGGTTTAAGAGCTGCTAGTCAACATAGTCAATGCTTATACCCTATGTTTACTCATGTACCTGGAATTAAAGTAGTTGTACCTTCATGTGCTTATGATGCAAAAGGACTTCTAATACAATCTATAAGAGATGATGATCCTGTTATTTATATGGAGCATAAAAATCTTTATGATGTAACTCAAGAAGTACCTGATGAGTCATATACTATCCCTTTTGGAGAAGCTAATTTTACTAGAGAAGGAAAAGATATAACTTTCATTGGAATGGGGCAAACTGTTGGTATTTGTAATAAAGTTGCAGATCAACTTAAAAGTGAAGGTAAATCATCAATAGTTCTTGATTTAAGAACCTTATCACCGCTTGATGAAGACTCTGTTTTAGAAGCAGCAGAGGAAACTGGAAAGGTAGTTATTGTTGACGAGTCATATCCAAGATGTAATATTGCAACAGATCTATCAGCACTAATTTGTCAGCAAGCATTTTCTTCATTGAAGGCTCCAATAAAAATGGTCACTCCTCCACATACTCCAGTTCCTTTTTCTCCTCCTTTAGAAGATTTATATCTGCCTAGTGAAGAGAAAGTATTAAAAGCAGCCAAAGAAATACTTTAAACTAAATGTCTAACACTCTTAAAGCCATAACTATGCCTAAGTGGGGCCTTGCCATGAAGGAAGGTGCTATTTTACAATGGTTAAAAAATGATGGTGATGAAGTTAAAAAAGCTGAAATACTTGTTGAAATTGAAACAGATAAAGTTGTTAATGAAATGGAGTCGCCAGAAGATGGAAAGCTTTTAAAAAAATGTATAGATACTGATGTTAGAGTTCCTGTAGGATCATTAATTGCTGTATATGGCTCTGGCACTGAAAGTGATGAAGAGATAGCTGAATTTGTATCTGAATTTAATAAAAATTTTGTTGTAGAAGATGATGAGGATTCTAATGACTCGAATAACTTTGAAAAAATAGAAATTGATAACTTTGAAATAAATTTCAGTAAGATAAGTGCTGAAAAAGATAAAAATATTTTGTTTATTCATGGATTTGGAGGAGATCTAAATAATTGGATGTTTAACCAAGAAGACTTATCAAATGATTTTAATACTTATGCTATTGATTTACCAGGTCATGGTAAATCTTCAAAAAATGTTGAGGATGGATCGTTGAATTCTATGGCCAATTTAGTAAATAATTTTTGTAAAAAAAATAATTTAAATAAAATAATTTTAGTTGGCCACTCATATGGAGCAGGTATATGCATACAAACAGCGTATAATTTTAAGGACTTAGTTGACTCAATAATTTTGATCAGTCCAATAGGATTAGGTGAAGAAATAGACTCAAGTTATTTAGAAAATTTTATTAAGTCAGAATCAAGAAAAGAATTAAAACCAGTTTTAGAAAAATTGTATTTTAATAAAGATGTTATTACTCGTGATATGGTCAATGAAGTTCTTAATTTTAAAAGAATTGATGGAGTTGAAGTATCTCTACAAAATATGAAAAAAGAAATAGTTGATAATGAAAAACAAAAAAATAACCTAAAGGATCAATTAAATTCCTTAAATATACCAACAAATATTATATGGGGTAAAAACGACTCTATAATTCCATCAAAACATTTAGAAAATTTAAATGAAAATATTAAAGTAAATGTTTTTGATGATTGTGGGCACATGGCTCATACTGAAGAGTCATCTAAAGTTAATGAAATAATAAAAAATATAAAATAAAGCGGGCTATAAAGCCCGCATTAATTAACTTCTACTATAAATATAAAATCCTATAGCAAACAAAGCAGTTAAAACCACATTAACATATGGTGTAGGTCCGGCTATAGCTCCTGTCAATATGTGAAACAAAATTATTGCTGTAAAGAATAGTCCTCCAAGAGCAAATAACATACCAATAGATTTAATACTGTCTCCAGCAATATCTGGAAATCTCCAACTCCAAATGCCATTGACTAACAAAACGACACCAACAAATTGTCCGAATGTAATTAAATCAGGCGTAGACTCCCAACCAGTACCTTGTGAAATCCATATAGATCCTAAAAAAAGTGATCCTAAGCCATTTATAATTAGGACAATACCTTGTGCTTTAAAAATTAAATTTAGATTCATAATTATACCTCAATAATTAGATTGCTAAATTATATCTATAGATTCTGTAAAACGACTAATTGAAGCAGATTAAGACTAATTATATTTAATACTATTTATTATTGATCCACTTAATACAATCTTCTAATCTATCATCACCCCAAAAAACTTCGCGCGCATAAATAAATGTTGGACTGCCAAAAACTCCATTTTTATATGCTTTTTTGGTATTTTCTAAATAATGATCATTAATTCTAGGTGACATAGCTTTACTTAGAGTATCTTCTTTATTTAAATTTAATTCTTTAAGAATTTCTGTAAGGTTGGGCTCTGTTGCAGGCTCTTTTCCTTCCTGAAACCATCTTTTATATGTAAGAGTTACATAATCCACTCCCCAACCCTCTTCCATTCCAAGAATTGCCAGTTGGTTAGCTAAATCAAATTCTTTTAAAGGATAAGGTGCTGGTACCTTGGCAAAAAATCCATAAAATTTTGCCCTTCTTTCAATATCTCTCCACATATAATCTGACTTAATTTTTTTTGATGGTGGCGTAAAAGGAATATTATCCATGTCCATCATAATCTTTCTAACATTAAAAGGGTACCAATTGAACTTGATATTATCTTTTTTAGAAACATCAGCCAATCTATTAACAGATAGATAAGTGTAAGTACTTCCAATTGAAAACCAAAAATCTATTTCTCTCATAAATTATTAATATATTATATATATAATAATTGTAACAATTTATTCATTATTAGAAAATAAAACCAATTATTACAAGGAAGCTCTAATAAATATGCAATCTGAATTTAAAAATGAAATACTTACATGTTTTGGTGGGGCATTTTTAATTATGTTTATGATTGGTATTTATTTTGTTTACCTTCCTTGGAATATGGAAAGGTTAAATATTTCAGAAACTCAACTTGGTATTTCTATTTGTGCTTTTGGTTTTGCAAATCTTTTTGCAAATCAGTTCGGAGCAAGAATAATGGTACCAAAAATTGGCACATCTAACACAATAATAATAGGAACATTAATCTTCTCTTACCTCCCAATGATAATTGCAAGTGCTCCAAATTATTTTTATTTTACATTATTTTTTATCCCAATGGGAATAGGTGCTGGTTTAATTTTTCCTGTTTTAAATTCTCAAATGGCAATAATCGAACAAAAAACTAAGAAAATACTCATACCTTTTACACAAGCATGTTTTTCTGCAGGTTCCTTATGTGGCGCTTTAGGTGCAGCTTTTTTTATAAAATTAATTCCAGATCCAAGAGTTACTTTTTTTATAGTTGGAACTTTGTTTTTTATATACACAACTTGCTTTTACTTCTTTGGTCTCAATAAAAAACATGAAATGGATGAAAAAATAGAAAATTTTAAATTACCAGAAAAGAATATTCTAATATATGGATTTTTATTAATGATGAACTTTGCAACTTTAGGAATTATAATTGATTGGTCTCCAGTATGGTTAACAAAAGATTTAGGTGCGCCATTATTTCTAGGCGGTTTAATTATTATCTTTTTTAATGGAGGAGAAATATTTGCAAGAGTGGCTGCAAGTAAATTAATTAATAAGTTTGGTGATATAATTGTTGGAAGTTACTTTAGTATAATATCTTGTACGATTTTATTTTTGTCTATTATGACCTCAAATCTATATATGATTTTATTTGGAATCATAATATTTGGCTTTGGTACAGCAAATTTTGTAGCTGTAGTTCTAAGACAGGCAATTAGTGAAACAAAAGAGTCTATAAGCCTTACAGTCTCAAATTTATTAACATTAGGCTTTGCGGGTTTTATTTTCGGTCCAGCAATAGTTGGATATTTGGCAGAATTAATAAATCTAACATTTAATATGTATTTGTTATCAGTAATTTGGGCTTTTAATGGTTTAGCACTTTTATATTTGATCAATAAAAATAAATTAAAAAAACTTAATTTATGATATTGTATTTTTTAAGCCGCAGTAACTCAGGGGTAGAGTAACTCATTGGTAATGAGTAAGCCGGCAGTTCGAATCTGCCCTGTGGCACCATTTTTAATGAAATACATAATTATATTACTTATTTTTTTTATAAACATAGAAATAATGGCAAAACAAATATCAGAATTAAGTTGGAAAAAGAGATTACTTGTTGTCTCTTATGAAAAAAAAGAAGATCGAATATTTATAAAAACTAAAAAATTTATATCTAATAACAAATGTGAAATTGAGGACAGAAACTTAGAAATAATTTTTTATGAAAAATTTGAAAATAAAAATTATTCAAAACCAGAATTTATTAATAATAAATATGGTATCTGGTTAATTGGATATGATGGAATGATTAAAGATTCTAGCTTTGATGATAAAATTTTTTTAAGATTATTTGCTTTAATAGACTCAATGCCGATGAGAAAAGATGAGATGATTAACGATAAATGTTAAATTTTATTTTGTGATTTAAATTCTAATCTTCTTTTATGTAATATAGGTTCGGTATAACCTGATGGTTGATTAATTCCATCAAATACAAGCTCTTTTGCTGCTTCAAAAGCAATTGTGTTGTAGTTAGGTGACATTGGTATATATTTTTTATCACCAATATTCTGTTTATCAACGACAGCAGCCATTTTTTTTAAGGCATTCAAAGCTTGATCTTTGGTTATAAGACCGCTTGCTATCCAATTAACAATTGCTTGTGAAGATATACGGCAAGTAGCTCTATCTTCCATTAAGCCAATATTATTTATATCTGGTACTTTAGAACAACCAATTCCTTGATCAATCCATCTAACTACATATCCTAAAATTCCTTGAGCATTATTTTCTATTTCTTTGTTAATTTCTTCTTCAGATAAATTTTTCTTATTTAATAAAGGTAATGTAAGTAAATCATTTAATGTACCTCTTTTGCCTTTAGCTCTAATTTTATCTTGAATATCAAAAACATTTACATAATGATAATGCATTGCATGAAGAGTGGCTGCAGTAGGACTAGGTACCCATGAACAATTTGCACCTGCTTTTGGATGTGAAATTTTTTGCTCAACCATTTCCAACATTAGATCGGGCATAGCCCACATTCCCTTACCAATTTGTGCTTTTCCTTTTAATCCGCACTCTAATCCAATATCTACATTTCGATCCTCATATGATTTTATCCAAGCAGCATTTTTCATATCTGCCTTTGTTATAAATGATCCAGCTTGGGTTGAAGTATGTATTTCATCACCTGTTCTATCAAGAAATCCTGTATTTATAAAAGCTAACCTAGATTTTGCTGCCCTTATACATTCTTTTAAATTAATACTTGTTCTTCTTTCTTCATCCATAATACCTACTTTAATTGTATTATTGGGTAAATTTAAGATTTCTTCTATGCGCTTAAAAAGATTTACTGTAAATTCAACTTCTTTCGGTCCATGCATTTTTGGTTTGACGATATAAATAGAATTATAAATGGAATTTTGATTAGATGTCTTTTTTAAATCATGAATGGCAATTAAAGCAGTGATTACTCCATCCATAATACCTTCGCCAATTTCAATATTATCTTTATTTAATATTACAGGAGTTGTCATCAAATGACCTACATTTCTAACTAGCATTAATGATCTTCCCTTAAGTATTTTATCTTCTCCATTTAAAGTTTTAATTTTAATATCTTGATTTAAAACTCTTGTTATTTTTTTGTTATTTTTTGTAAATTTTGACTCTAAATTACCTTTCATTAACCCTAACAAATTTTCATAAGCTAAAACTTTGTCATTTGCATCTACTGTAGCTACACTATCCTCACAATCTAAAATGGAAGAAATAGCTGATTCTAAAACAATGTCAGAAATTCCAGCTGGGTCAGTCTTTCCAATAACATTATTTCTATTGATAAGAATACGACAATGCAAATTATTAATAATTAATATTAATTCACTTAATTGATTTTCAACGTTCAAACGAATACCTGCAATTTGATTTTCATCTACAAGTGTTGTTGTTTTATTAGTAGAAAGATCAAAATTAATTTTGTTATTAATATAATTAATACTTGATACTTGATTCCATGAAGATAATTTTAATGGTACAATTTTATCTAAATGATCTTTTGCAAATTTTATAACTCTATCTCCTCTTTTTATGTCATACTCTTTTGTAGTTGGCAAATCTCCCAAGACATTTGTTCCATATATTGAGTCATAGAAACTTCCCCATCTTGCATTAATTGCATTCAATGAATACCTAGCGTTTGTTATAGGAACTACTAACTGAGGACCGCATATACTAGCTATTTCAGGATCAACATTTTTTGTATCAATTTTGAAATCATCTCCTTCTTCAATCAAATAATCAATGTCTAAAAGAAATTTCTTATATTCTGTAATATTTATCTCTTTTCCTTTATTATTTTTATACCACTCATTTAATTTTGATTGTAATTCTGATCTTTTATTTATTAGACTCTTATTTATTGGATCTAATTCATCAACAATATTTGAAAAATCATTCCAAAATTTATCAATATCTAAATTTGTTTCAGGTATTACTTTTTCATTAACGAAATTATATAATTTTTCATCAATAGTAAGATTGTTTTTCTTAATCATAAAAAAATATAATTAAGTCTCTATATTACTTTAAATTTAAATAGCACTCTAAAATGAGTGCTATTTATACAAATTTTATAATGTAAAATATCTTATAATGATTACTATCATTGGTATTAGTGGTCTAATTGCATGCTTTATAGGCCAATCATTGCCATCAAAACTCTCAAATATTTTAAGTGCTGTTAGTAAGTTATAAGTGAATGCTAAAACTGTAAAAATAAACATAGCACCTAATATTTCATCTGCAGATGTGAAACCTCCTAATTGAAATAATGCTGCTATTAACATCAAAACAATTCCAATCATTAAAAAGCCAAGGGGTCTTCCCATAAATCTAGCTTCAATAGACTCAAATCCTAAACTATTTTTGGCAAAATTTTTATTAAATGCAAAACTTAGACCAAAAAAACCACCAAATAAAATTAGAAAAACATGGCAAATAAAAGGAATCATTCCTCCTGCTGTCTCAATCATACTGTCCTTTCTAAATAACTTTTTTTATCATCTATTTAAATGATTCTATAAAATATAATATAAAATTAGATTTTTCTAAAATTTTTTATAATTAAAATTAATGTAAAAGTAGTTATTATTGAAAAAATAATGGCATTGTTTGAAATTGTATTTATATCAGTTTCTCCTGGACTGTCAGTTACAACATATCTCCAAAAGTTAATTGATGTAGCTATTTGAAAGGCAAATATACATATAAAAAAAGGCAATTGTTTTTCTATATTTCTAAATAAAACCAAAATTAAACTTATAACAAATGTAATAAAAATAATTCCAATTATTTCAGATAAACCAGCTATAGCATGATTAAAAAAGCCAAGATTAGCTAATGCAAATTCGTCAGTAAAAACAAGAAGTTGGATTGAATAATAAGTGAAGAAAAATATATTCATAATGATAATTAATATGTCTATTTTTTTGTTCATTTTTATATATGATATCATTTATTAAATATTGGTTACATGAAAATAACGCTATATTATTTTAAAATTCCATTTTGGAGAGCAGAAGTTACCCGGTTGTCTTTATACATTGGAGATATTCCTTTTGAAGATTATAGAATTGAAGGTAATGATTATGATAAATTTAAGAATACAGGAGAATTACCTAATAAAAAAATTGCTCCCTTTAAACAATTGCCAGTTTTAGATGTTGACGGCAAAATTTTTGCTCAAACTGGAGCTATTGCAAGATTTTGTGGTAAGCTTTCAGGGCTTTATCCTAAAAATGATGACTACAAAGCTGCTTTGATTGATCAAATTATTGAAGCTGCCCAAGATATAAATTTTCTAGTTACACTCTCAGGTAGGGATAAGGATGAAGAAAGAAAAAAAATAGCTAGAAAAATACTTGCGACTAACCATCTTCCTAAATGGTTTCAATTTTTAGAAAATCTTTTAAGACAAAATACTAAATCTGTTTATTTTGTAGATAATAATTTAACTATAGCTGACTTGGCTATATGGAGATTACTGGGTTGGTTAAAATCTGGAATGTTAGATGGAGTTCCTACAACTATATTAGATGAATATGAAAATCTTAATAAACTAAGAGAAGAAATTTATAAAAATCCTAAAGTAATAAAATGGATGGATAAGGTATACAGTAAAGTTATTTAATAAAAATGACAGCTTTAAGTGTAAATATTAATAAATTTGCTTTAGTGCGAAATGCTAGAGGCGCTAATTTGCCTGATATAATTAATATTAGTGAAAAATGTCTGCAATATGGAGCAGATGGAATAACCGTACACCCAAGACCAGATGAAAGACATGCTAAATTTAAAGATTTGTCTCCTTTAAAAAAACTAATTTCAAAATATGAAAATAAGGAATTTAATATTGAAGGATACCCTTCAGAAAACTTTATTGAAAAAATAATAAATGCAAAACCTGACCAAGTCACACTTGTTCCTGATCCTCCAGGAGCATTAACATCATCATTTGGGTGGGATTGTAAAAATAACAAAACTTTTTTAACTGATGTTGTTAGAGAGTTTCATAATAATCAGATAAGAGTTTCTTTATTTATTAACCCATCAATTAATACATTAGAAAATTTAGGTATTATTGCTACAGATAGAGTAGAACTTTATACCTATGATTATGCTCATAATTATTCAAAGAATAAATCTGAAGCGATCAAATCTTATGTTGAAGTGTCTAAATTTATAGAAAGTGAGTTTCCCAAAATAGAATTTAATGCCGGGCATGACTTAAATTTAGAAAATTTAGAGTATTTTTTAAAATCAATAACAAATATTAAGGAAGTATCAATTGGTCATGCGTTAATTTGTGATACTTTTGAATTTGGATTAGAAAAAACAATAAAAAATTACCTAGAAATTTCATCTAAATTATGACTTTAACATTTTGGCTTCAATTTGCAGCAGTATGTATTGCTGGAGCCATGTCACCAGGACCAAGTTTAGCTTTAATTATCAGAAATAGCACAAAACATAATAGACTTGGAGGAATTATGAGTGCTGTAGGCCATGGATTAGGAATGGGGATATATGCAATTTTTGCTGTTACTGGTTTAAGCATTATTATTCTAACAAACATTTACATTTTTAAATCAATACAGATAACTGGAATTATATTTCTTTTTATTTTTGGTATTTTATTTATTTTTCAAAAAAATAAAGAATTAATTATTGAAGATAATCAAAAGAATTTAAATTCTTTCTTACAGGGATTTTCAATATCTATTCTTAATCCAAAAATTTTAATTTGGTTTTCAGCAGTTTTTTCTCAATTTGTTAAAAGTGACTCGACTTTTTTAACAAATTCAATACTGGTTATAACTGCTTCTGCAATTGATTGTATTTGGTATATTTTAGTAGCATTAATCGTAACAAGTTATGGTTTAAAGAATTTTTTTCAAAAAAGACTAGATTCAATTCAAAAAATATCTGGGTCAGTTCTAATTATAATTTCAATTTTACTAATAATTGATTTCTTCTAGAACTCTTAAAATATTTTTTCCCATGATTTTTTCTATTTCTACTTGTTTATATCCCCTACATTCTAATCTTTCAGCTATTTTAAAATGATCTCTACAATCATTCCAACCTCTGGGCAAACAATCAAGTCCATCATAATCACTTCCAACTCCAACATAATCAATACCTATAAGCTTTATGATATATTCCATATGATCAAGGAATATATCTATATTAGGGCATACGCTGGCTAATTTTTTTTGAAAAAAATGTTGCTTAGCTAACCACTGGGATGATTTTTTAGAATGTTGTATTTCAATTGATTTTACTTTTTCTTTGTGCTGATTTCTTGCCTTTGATTCTCTTTCTTTAAATGTTGAGTCAATAAAAAAAGGATAAGGATTAATGCCGATAAGGCCTTTTTTATTTTTAATAGCTATTATTTGATCATCATGTAAATTTCTAAAGTGTGGACATATTTTATATACACTTGAATGAGAGGCGATAAATGGTTTTTGAGAAATCTTTTCTATATCCCAAAAACTTTGTTCACCAATATGTGAAACGTCAATTAAAACATTATTTTCCTGACAAATGTTTATAACTTCTTTTCCAAAATTATTTAATCCAATTGTTTTAATTTTAGATTTATTATATTTTTCATCGTAATTCGATGATACCCAATCAAGTGAATGATTCCATGTGGGTCCCAAATAAAATAAACCTCTTTCAATAAAATGATATAAATTTTCTAAATTATTTTCTATTGCTTCTCCTCCTTCCATTGATATGGGCAGAAGAAGTTTGTCATTATTAATACCATCTATAATCTCTTGTAATGTCTTAGGAATTGAAACATCATCAATATTTGATAATTTTTCAAGTTCATCAAACATTCTATTTGCTCTATCAAAGAAACCAGGATCAGCTGATTTACTTGAAACCCAAACAATTAATATTTGTAGATTGATACAAGACTCTTTTAGTCTAGGTATATCAGTGTGACCATGATTTGTTAACTTGGTGACATCTTCACCTTCCATTATTCTTTGCACTAAATCATTGTGCAAATCGGCAACAAACATTTAATTAATTAATTATCTCCATTTTGATAATTTTATCAGGATTAGCAGGTGGCTCGCCTCTGGTAATGTTATCTACAAACTCCATTCCTTCAACAACTTGACCCCAAACACTGTATTGTCCATCTAGAAATGAACAGTCATTAAAACAAATAAAGAATTGACTGTTTGCACTATTTGGATTTTGAGCTCTAGCCATTGATAGAGCACCACGACCATGATTAACATTAGAAAATTCAGCTTCTATATCAGGTAAAGAAGACCCGCCTGTTCCTGCTCTAGATAGATCAAACTTATCGTTTGAAGAATTTCCAAATTCAACATCACCTGTTTGTGCCATAAAGCCTTCAATAACTCTATGAAATACAACGCCATCATATTTTCCTTCACTTATTAAAGTTTTGATTTGATCAACATGTTTTGGCGCTATATCAGGTCTTGTTTCTATAACCACAACACCATCTTTAAGTGTCATTTGAATTTTATCGTTAGCCATTAATTTACTCCCTAATAATATTGTTGAGACAAATATACTTAAAATTATAATTTTATTTAATTTAATCATATTTGTTTTCTTTACCTTAGCTTAATTTGTTTTATATAGACTTTAATGCACGTGTTTGAAGAAAATATCAAGAAATTAGGTATAGAGATACCTGATATGCCTGCTCCCCTTGCTAATTATGTACCATTTAAAGTATCTGATAACGTTGTTTATGTTTCTGGTCAAGGGCCTGTAAACAATGGAGAGTTAGTATATCTAGGTAAAGTAGGTGAAGACATAACAATAGATGATGGGATTAAAGCTGCAGAACTATGCTGCATTAATATAATTGCTGCTCTAAAAAAAAGTATTAATGGTGATTGGAATAGGTTAGATAACTTTTTAAAACTTGGAGGTTTTGTAAATTGTAAAAATAATTTTTACGATCAACCAAAAATAATTAATGGTGCATCAGATTTATTAGTTAATATATTTGGCAAGCAGGGTAGGCATTCAAGATTTGCCGTTGGATCAAATTCTTTACCAATGAATATATCTGTTGAAATAGACGCAATAATAAAAATTAAATAGTTTTTTATGAGTGAATTTTATTTTTGCTCTTCTCTAAAATCAATTAATAAAAATGCATGGAATAATTGTGTTGGTAATGATCATCCATTTCTACAATACGAATTTTTAAATGCTTTAGAAGTAAGTGGAAGTGCAACAATAAAAACTGGATGGCAACCTCATCACTATATTGAGAGAGAAAAAGAAGAGATTATTGCGCTCTGCCCACTTTATATAAAAAGTCACTCATTTGGTGAATATATATTTGATCATTCATGGGCTGATGCTTATCATCGATATGGTTTAAATTATTATCCAAAGCTTCAATCTGCAATTCCTTTTACACCTGTAACAGGAGACAGAATAATTATTAATAAAAAAATAAAAAATAAAAATAAAAAAGAAGCCGATGTAATAAAAAAAATAATTTCTGAAGCAAAAAAAATTAATGTTTCATCTTTACATTTTAATTTCATTAAAAATCCATCAAATTGGAGTATAGAAAAAGAAATAATGGTGCGTTCTGGGATACAATTTCATTGGAAAAATAATAATTATAAAAATTTTAATCAATTTTTAAATAGTTTATCATCTAGAAAAAGAAAAATTATAAAAAAAGAACGTAAATGCGTTGACGATAACGACTTAAGAGTGGAATTATTAAATGGTGACTCAATTAAAGAAGAGCATATAAAATTCTTTTATGATTGCTACTTAGACACAACTGGAAGAAAATGGGGTTCTACATATTTATCAAAAAAATTTTTTTATGATCTACTTATAAATTTTAAAGATAAAATTTTATTAATAATGGCTTTTAAAGAAAATAATAAAGTAGCTTCAGCAATTAATTTTATCAGTAATACACATCTATATGGAAGATTGTGGGGAGCTAAATATGAAATACCTTATTTGCATTTTGAACTTTGTTATTATCAAGCTATTGAGTATGCAATTAAAAATAATATTCAAACTGTCGAAGCTGGTGCTCAGGGTGATCATAAATTACAGAGAGGTTATTTTCCAACAAAAACATGGAGTGCCCATTGGATAAAAGATAGAGAATTTAGCAATGCAATTGAGAATTTTCTAAATAAAGAAGGTCAATTAATTGATAATCAAAAAAGTAAGCTTGATAACCTATCGCCATATAAAAAACTAGGCTAGTTCTTTTTTTTCTTCTTGTTTGTTTAAAAAATTAAATAAAATTTTTTTATCTTTTAAGGAAATTTCTACATGTCCACCTTTAGCTAATTTTCCAAAAATTAGTTCTTCAGCCATGGGTTTCTTAACTTTTTCTTGAATAACTCTTCCTAATTCTCTTGCTCCATACACTTCATCGTAACCTTCGTCTGCAAGAAATTCTTTTGCATCTTTGTCTATTGATAAAGAAACTCCTTTGTCTTGAAGCTGAGCTTCAATTTCAATTATAAACTTATCTACTATTGAAAGAACTACTTTTTTAGATAGATGATTGAAATGAATTATAGAATCTATTCTATTTCTAAACTCAGGAGAAAAAATTCTATTTATAGCTTCACTGCTATCATCACTTGATCTTACAGAATTAAATCCAATTCTTTTTTTTGATACATCTATGGCCCCAGCATTTGTCGTCATAATTAGAATTACATTTCTAAAATCAACAGATTTACCATTATGATCTGTTAATTTACCATAATCCATAACTTGCAAAAGAATATTAAAAAGATCGTAATGAGCTTTTTCAATTTCATCTAAAAGTAATACGCAATGTGGATTTTGATCAACTCCATCTGTCAATAATCCTCCTTGATCAAAACCTACATAGCCAGGAGGTGCGCCAATTAATCTGCTTACTGTATGACGTTCCATATATTCAGACATATCAAATCTAAGTAGCTTAATTCCTAGCGTTTTACCCAGTTGTCTTGCAACTTCCGTTTTACCAACTCCAGTTGGACCTGAAAATAAATAAGATCCAATTGGTTTACCATCTTCTCTTAAACCAGCTCTTGCTAACTTTATTGATGAAGATAGTTCTTTAATTGCTAAGTCCTGACCAAATACAAAATTCTTAAGATCTCTTTCCAAATTTTTAAGATTATCTTTGTCACTTTTATTAACTGATTTTGATGGTATTCTTGCCATTAGAGCAACTACCTCCTCAATATCTTTTGATAAAATTATTTTTTTTCTTTTCGATTCAGGTAGTAAATATTGAGATGCGCCCGCTTCATCAATTACATCAATAGCCTTATCAGGTAATTTTCTATCACCGATATATTTATTAGATAATTCAACAGCGCTTATAATTGCTTCTGGAGAATATTTGATATTATGATGCTCCTCATAATATGTTTTTAATCCATCTAAGATTTTAATTGTTTCATCTTTTGAGGGTTCTTTAATATCAATTTTTTGAAATCTTCTAACTAAAGCTCTATCTTTTTCAAAGTAGTTCTTAAACTCTTTATATGTAGTTGATCCTATACATCTTAAACTACCATTACCTAAAGAAGGTTTTAATAAATTACTAGCATCCATTGATCCTCCGCTAGTAGCTCCAGCTCCTATAACTGTGTGAATTTCGTCAATAAATAAAATTGCTTTTTCTTCTTTGTCTAAATCTTTGAGAACAGCTTTTAATCTTTCTTCAAAATCTCCTCTATATCTTGTGCCTGCAAGTAATGCCCCCATATCAAGAGAATAAATTATTGCATCTTCCATTATTTGAGGAACTGTTTTTTCAGTTATTCTTTTTGCCAATCCTTCGGCTATTGCTGTCTTTCCAACACCAGGGTCTCCAACAAAAAGTGGATTATTTTTTTGTCTTCTACATAAGATTTGGATAGTTCTATCTAACTCAGAACTTCTTCCAATTAATTTATCAATTTTACCATCTTTTGATTTTTTATTTAAATTAATACAAAATTGATCCAATGCTCTTTTAGAATTTTTAGATTGACTATTATCGTTTAATCTATCGTCTAAAATATCTTCAGTTTCTAAATTTTCATTTGATTTAGAAATACCATGTGAAATGTATTGAACTGCATCAAGTCTAGTCATATTTTGTTGATGTAAAAAATATACGGCATGACTTTCTTTTTCAGAAAACAAAGCAACAATCATGTTGGCACCGGTAACATTTTCACGTCCACTTGATTGAACATGAATTGCAGCTCTTTGAAGGACCCTTTGGAAACCATTAGTTAATTTAGGCTCACCAGTAAAATTTTCTTTTAAATTCTCTAAATCTTTTGAAATGAAATTTTCAATATTTACTTTTAATGAATTTGTATCAACAGCACATGCTTTTAGGACACTTAAGGCATCTTGATCATCTAAAAGAGATAAAAGAAGGTGCTCAAGTGTAACATACTCATGTTGATTATTGGTAGCTAACTGATATGCATCTCTCAATGTTTTTTCAAGATTAGGTGAAAGCATTATGATTTCTCCATAGTACATTGAAGAGGGTGTTCATTTTTTTTTGCTAAATCTAATACTGATTTACATTTAGACTCTGCAACTTCATACGTAAATGTGCCGCATACACCTATACCATTTTTATGAACATGTAACATGATTTGAGTTGCTTCTTCATTTTTTTTATTAAATATTTTTTCTAAAATCATAACAACAAACTCCATAGGTGTAAAATCATCATTCATCAGCAAAACATTGTACATAGATGGTTTTTTTGTTTCTGGCTTATTCTCTAGTAAAAGACCTTTTTGAAGATCATTTTCATTATAGTTATTATTTTGGTCCGAATTCATAGTAATTAAATAATATGTTTTTTTATATTTTAAAGCAATTTTTATGTTTGTAAGGTACGAAATCGATATGTTATTGAATTAATGGTGAAAAAACTTCTAACTATTAAAGTATTTTTATTTTTACTAATTTTTCTATCCTTTTCAATTGAAGTTCATGCCAAAAAAGCAGCAATTGTAATTGACTTCGACACAAAAGAAGTGCTGTTTGAAAAAAATGCAGATACAAGAAATTATCCAGCTTCGCTCACAAAAATTATGACATTGTATATAGTATTTGATTATATAAAAAAAGGTAAGTTAAATTTCGATGATGAAATGCTTGTTTCATCTTTAGCAGCATCAAGGTCACCAAGTAAACTATATTTAAAAACAGGTAGCAAAATAAAAATTAAAGATGCAGTAAATGCACTTATAATAAAATCTGCTAATGATGTTGCAACAGTTATTTCTGAAAAAATAAGTGGTTCAGAAAGAGAATTTGCAAAATTAATGACAAAATATGCAAGAGAATTAGGTATGAATAGTACAACCTTTAAAAATGCATCAGGATTACCCAATAGAGCTCAGTTAACTACAGCTAGAGATATTTCTAAACTTTCTTATGCACTTATAAAAAATTTCCCAGAAGAATATAAATTATTTAGCAAAACATCATTTAGTTGGAATGGAAAGGTTTACAAAAGCCATAATAAATTGATGTTAAGTTATGACGGTGCAGATGGAATTAAAACTGGGTATATTAAAGCATCTGGTTTTCAATTAGCTTTTTCAGCAGTTAGAAATAACAAAAGATTAATAGGTGTTTATTTTGGAGGTGATACAGGTAAGCAAAGAAATGATCGACTTAAAATTTATATGAATAGTGCATTCAAAAAATTAAATATTGAAGATTCAGATATGAAAAAAGAGGTAAAAAAAGATAAGAAGAAAATTATAATAAATAAAAATAGTTATTCCATAGTTGTAGGTACTTTTAAATATAAAAAAAATGCTGAAAAACAAATTAGATTAATTAAAAATAAATATCCAAAAACAACAAACGATAAACAATCACAAGTAGTATTCATAGAAGTTTCAGGAAAAAAACTTTATGAGTCACGTTTTAATAATTTTAGTAAAAAAGACGCATACATGGCTTGCAAAAGATTAGCTAAATACGGAAGAGACTGTTTTGTTAGAATGTAAATCTAAAATTTATATCACTTAATTCAAATTGGTTTTCAACAACACTAATTAAACTTCTTAAACCATCTTCACTTGTAGATTCAACTCTGCAGGTAATTTGGTTTTGAGTATTACTCGCCCTTATTAAAAACCAACCTTCATTTGTTTCAACTCTGATACCATCAATATCAATAATAATCCCATCAAAATCTAATAATCTTTTTTTGATATCATCAATAATTTTAAATTTTTTTATTTCTTCAACATCAAATCTTGTTTCAGGTGTTGAAAATGTTTTGGGGTACTTATTGATTATTTCACTCAATTTAAGATCATGGCTACTTAGTATTCTCAAAAATCTTAGAGCAACATACATGGCATCATCATATCCATAAAAATCATCACCATAACAAACATGTCCGCTCATTTCTCCTGACAAAGGTGATTTTATTTGTTTCATTTTTTCTTTTATGGGTGAGTGACCTGTTCTTTCCATTATTGGCTCACATCCCATTTTTTTTGCTTCATCAAAAAAAACTTTACTACACTTTACATCCATAATTACTTTTGGATTTTGATAGGCATTAGCTATCTCACTACATAAAACTAACATGTATTGATCTGCCCAAACTATATTCCCTTTATTATCTACAACTCCTAACCTATCACCATCTCCATCAAATGCTAAACCAAGATCACATTTATTATCAATAACTGATCTTATTAACTGCTGCATGTTTTCTGTTACTGTTGGGTCAGGATGATGATTTGGAAAACTACCATCAACCCTATCGTTTAATAAAATATTATCTGTATTTTTAAGTTTAGATAATAATTTATTAATTATTACTCCCATGGAACCATTTCCTATATCCCAACTAACTTTTAATTTATTTTTTATTGATATATTTTTAAGCACCCTATCAATGTATTCATCAATTATATTTACTTTTTTGATACTACCTTCTTTTTTTTCTAAATTTAAATTTTCAACAATTGACTGAAATTCTTGAATACTATTACTAAAAAAACTATTCTTGCCTAAAACCATCTTAAAACCATTATATTCTGAAGGATTATGAGATCCTGTTATCATAATAGCTGCATCTGTTTTGAGATAATAATCTGCAAAATACAACATTGGAGTTGGACATAATCCAATACTAACAACATTAGCTCCTGAGTCTATTAAGCCAATGCTTAAAGCTTTAAATAATTTCGGAGAAGTTAATCTGCCATCGTATCCGAGTGCTATATTATTTGACTTTAGTTTTTCTTCAACGATGTAACCAAAAACTCTTCCTATGGTATAGGCAGTATTTTCAGTTATGTTTTTATCAACAACACCTCTAATGTCATATTCTCTTAAAACTTCAGAATCAAATTTTTCTATTTGAAAACTATTTTCCAGTGCCATAATAATCGTAACCTAATTTTTGCAATTCAATTTTATTATAAATGTTTCTTAAATCAAAAATTTTTTTTGTTTTAACTATTTTACCTATTTCTCTAAAATTAAGAGCTCTAAATTCATTCCATTCTGTTCCAATAACAATTGCATCTGCATTTTCACAAGCTTCATTTGCTGAATTAAAATAGTTAAAATTTGTAAATTCTTTTTTGGAATTATCCATAGCTACAGGATCAAAACAATTAATTGTAAAACCTTTTTTAAATAAATTATTTGCAATATTAATTGATGTTGACTCACGTATGTCATCAGTATTAGGCTTAAAACTCAATCCTAAAAAAGATAATACTGAATTTTTTTCAATGTTGTTTAGTATTTTGTTAGAAATATTCATTATTCTTTTTTGATTTGACTCATGAACTGCTTTTACAATTGATAAATTTACATCATATTTACTTGCAGTAGATGTGAATGCTTTAACATCTTTTGGAAAACATGAACCTCCATATCCTGGACCAGCATTTAAAAACTTTGATCCAATTCTCTGATCAATGCCCATTGCTTTTGATACTTCTTGAACATTGGCTCCAACAGCTTCGCATAAATCTGCAACTTCGTTAATAAAACCAATTTTTGTTGCAAGAAAACTATTTGAAGCATATTTTATAATTTCAGCTGTTTCAATTGAGGTTGAAACAATTGGTGTCTCCCTTAAAAAAAGAGGCCTATATAATTCTCTCATAATTTTTTCAGATTTAGAATTTTCAGTCCCTATTATAACTCTATCAGGCCTCATAAAATCATTAATTGCTGAACCTTCTCTCAAAAATTCAGGATTTGAAATAATATCGAAATTTTCTTTTGAAACTTTTTTTTGTATGATGTTTTTTATTTGTTTTGATGTACCAACAGGTACAGTAGATTTTGTAACTATTATAGAATACTTATTGATATTTTGAGATATTTCTTCTGCTACTGACCATACAAAACTTAAATCAGTATCATCTTCAAGTCTTCTGCTTGGAGTGCCAACTGTTATAAAAACTATATCGGCATTTTTCATTGATTCAGATAAAGAGTGAGAAAATGACAATAGTTTTGTATTTTTTAGATGTTTTGATAGTAATTCATCCATACCTGGTTCATAAAATGGGCATTTTCCTGATTTGAGTTCTTCAATTCTATTTGCATCTTTATCAACACAAACAGTTTCATATCCAAATTCAGAAAAACAAGCTCCTGAAACTAATCCCACATAACCAGTACCAACAATAACTAATTTCATTATAGTTCTATAAACCTGATTACGATTGTATTAAATGGTAAATTTATAAGAAAAAATTAAATATTTGTTACTTAACAGTGTGTACAGAACCTCTTTCAATTATTACTGATTTTGCAAGATAATTATATGATTTTTTATTATCTTTATTTTTATCCATCAAAATATTTATTGCTCTTTTGCCAAGTTTTTTTACTGGGAAAGAAGCCGCTGTGATAGGAGGAGAGCTTAAATCTCTGACTAGTGGTCCATCAAATGTAATTATTGAAATATGTTTTCCTATTTGAAGTTTTAAAAAATTACATGCTTTTATAGCACTTAGTGCGGAAAACTCAGTTGAGCAAATTATTGCTGTAATATTCTTATTCTTTGAAAGCATTTTTTTAATAATTTCAAAGCTTTTTTCTGGCTCTTCAAGTTTCACTGAGGCATAATAATTATTATTAAATTTTATTTTATTTTTTTTTAAAACTTTAAGAAAGGATGATTTTCGCTCATTTGCAAAATTATATTTTTCTGAAATATTTATATAAGAAATATGTTTGTGATTTTTTTTTATGAGGTAATTTGTTATTATTTCAATTGCGCCTTTATTATCAAGATCAACCCAAGAAAAATTTTGATTTAATTTAGTCTTACCCCATGCAACAAAATTAATTTTATATTTGTTTAATAATTCTATTCTTTTGTCGTTTGTTTTAATATTTTGCAAAACTATATTTTCAATCTTTTGTTCTAAAATTAATTTTTTGTAAGCTTTTATTTCTTCTGTTTCACTTTTTGCAAAAAGAATTTGTAGTTGTATACTTTCAGAAAATAACTCATCTGACATACCTGAAATAAATTGAAAAAAATTACCCTGGTTTAAAGTACTTGTATTCGTTCCATATATTGGAAGAACATACCCAACGGTTTTTGTTTTTCCAGAAGCTAAAGTTCTAGCATATGGATTAGGACTATATTGATATTTAATAGCATATTTTTTTACCCTATCTCTTGTACTTTCACTAACATCTGCATAGCCCCCTAAAGCCCTTGAAACAGTTGTTATAGAGAGGCGCAATTTTTTAGCCAATTCCTTAATATTCATAATTATTATGAATAACTCACAAATATTAAATTGACAACCAAAACGTTTTGGTAAAATATATATAGTATATTTATAAATATGGAGGAATTAATGAATAAATTATTTAAAATTTTATTGACTATTTTCTCATCATTTTTCATAAGCTTCTCTGCATTTGCAGGAGGACATTATACTGGTCCAGATTTAACTGGACAAAAGGTAGTTATGTTTGGTCCTTGGTTATCACCAGAAGATGATAATATGAGAGAAGTAGGTGCTATATTTGAAAAAGCTACTGGAGCTACATTTGAATATGGTGGTTCAGATAGTTTTGAGCAACAAGTTATGATCGATCTAAAAGCTGGAAGTGCTGCTGATCTAGTTGTATTTCCACAACCAGGTCTTGCTGCTAATGCTGCAGCAATGG
>PAHI01000067.1 GCA_002705575.1 Fidelibacterota bacterium
ATTAATATTAATGGTCAATTTCAAGGCAGTTTATCCAACTTTACTCCTGGTAAAGGATATTGGTTTAAATCTGAATCTTCTTTTTGTTTTAACTATACCTGCTCCGAATAATGAATAAACTCTTTCCCATAGTATTGGCTTTATTATTCTTTAGTTGTGATGAAGATAATCCTGTAGTATCAGACACAACTGCACCTACAGTTACTATAACATATCCAGCTAATGACGCTACATTATCTGCTCAAACAACGATATTAGTTAATATAGTTGATGATAGTGACATAGCTTCAGTTGTTTTCTTGGTTAATGGTAGTGAAGTATTTACAGATATAGAATTTCCTTATGAATATAGTTGGGATGTATGTGCCTTGACTGAAGAAAATGCTACTATACTTGTTAATGCAGCTGATTCAGCTGGTAATGTAGGAGTATCACAATTACTTGCTTATTCAGTTATATGTGGTGGAGATAATTCTGTAGCTCAAAACGTATATGGGTGTACAGATAATACTGCCTGCAACTTTAACCCTGATGCTACAATTTTCGATAATTCCTGTTTCTATGCATTAGATTGGGAAGATGAATGCGGTGTCTGTGATTTAGTTCCAAGTAATGATAATAGTATCTGTACTGATTTTTTTTCCATCCTTATTACAGATGAAACCGCAAATAATTTAGGCTACGAAGGAAATCCACAAAACTATTCAAATTGCAATAGTATATTCTGTGAATCTAACCGTTCAGGGGATTTTCCAAATATTCCTGATTGCATGACAATAGGCTCAGTATATCCAAACCCAGGAGGACCAACTTTAAATATCGAAATCGCAGTAACAAATAACAGCTACATCTTTTTATATATAATAGATTCCGATTTTAATACGGTAAAAATCTTAAATCAGCAAGCCTTACCTTCAGGTTATTATTCATATACTTGGAATGGAACGAATCAAGATGGCTCAGTATTAGAATCTGGATACTATAGAGCAGTTTTAAGCAATAATATTTCTGAGTGTTACCATAACATCAAATTGCAAGCCGAATAATGAATAAACTCTTTCCCATATTGGCTTTATTAAATAAGATAAAGATAAAATGGAAAATAAAATCAAACTTTCAATTACTAATTATTTTATTAGTATTTGGCGTTACAGGTTCAACTGCAACATGGATATCTAAACCAATTTTAGATTTTACCGGAGTTACTCAAGCAACTATTTGTAGTTGGGTATATTGGCCCATACGAATTATAATTATTTTTCCATTATACCAAATATTACTTTTAATTTTTGGAGCTCTTTTTGGTCAATATAATTTTTTTAAAAATTTTACTAAAAAAATGTTTATCAGATGACAATGCAGATAAAACTACACATCAACTTCTCTAATTTATTAAAGGTATCTAACAAATAATGAGCAAATTTTTTATTATAATAATTTTCTTATTTATAACCAATCTATGTTATTCTATTTTGTTTGGAGTACAAAAATGGAATCTCATATTATTTCTTATTATAACCTTAGCAATATGGCACCTTGTTGGAATTTTTTTATTTAGATATAAAAAAGGGAAGTAAGAAACTTTAAAAACTGTATTTAATAAAATTATTTTTAAAAATTATAATAATTTTGTTGCATTTAAGCCTATTTAATACATTAAATTATTCTTCTATTTTGAGATATTAATTTTTAATTTAAAATAAGGTTATAACTTGATTAAGATTAACAAATTATCTAAAAACTATGGTGACTTTAAGGCTGTTAAGTCAATTTCATTTGAAATAAACAAAGGTGAAATTGTAGGATTCTTAGGATCTAATGGTGCAGGGAAATCTACAACACTTAAAATGATTACAGGCTTCCTAACTCCTACTAGTGGTAACATACATGTTAATGGATTAAACATAAAAGATAGCGTGCTTGATATACAAAAAGATATCGGATACCTACCTGAGTTAAATCCTCTTTATACTGAAATGAAGGTCTATGACCTTCTTGAATTCACTGCTAATATCAGAAGAATATCTGGCCCAAGCTTTAAAAAAGCTCTAACCAAAGTCTCAGATCAATGCGGACTCAATGATGTTATGCATAAATTAGTATCAGAATGCTCTAAAGGCTACAAACAACGAATTGGGCTTGCTTGCTCTATGATTCATGACCCATCTATACTAATTCTTGATGAACCTGTAACTGGCCTTGACCCAAATCAAATCATAGAGATTAGACAATTAATTAAAAATCTAGGAAAAGAAAAGCTTGTATTAATGTCAAGCCATATTCTACAAGAGATACAGGCAACAGTTGATCGTATTATTATTATCAACAAAGGTGAAATAGTTGCCGATGGATCAAACGATGAGCTATTAAACCAATTTAAGGGCAAATCATCCTTAAAAATTGAGACTTCAGGTTCTACAAAAAAAGACTTAACATCAATGTGCAAAGAACTCAACCTAGATGTTAAAAATATTGAGAAAAAAGGCAAAAAACATATATCTACTATAGATTTTAATAAGTCAAAAGATCCTAGAGAACAGATATTTTCTTATGCTGTTAAATCAAAGTGGATTATAACTGAAATGACCCCTCAATCAGCAGGATTAGAATCTATATTCAGGACATTAACCACAGGAAATCATGAATAATACTAAAATTATTTTCATAAAAGAATTACGCTCTTATTTTAATAGCCCTATGGCGTACATATTTCTTATTGTTTTCGCTGTAACAAACGGTTATTTTTTTACAAATACTTTCTTTTTATTTAATCAGTCTGATATGAGAGCTTTATTTGGTATAGTTCCTTTAATATATCTCTTTTTTATACCTGCTATAACAATGAGCTTAATAGCTAAAGAAAAGAATTCTGGCACTATGGAAGTAATATCTACTATGCCTATTAAAGATATAGAATTTATATTAGGTAAATTTTTTGCCGCTTTAACTCTTATATGTGTAGGCCTAATTATTACATTCGTACACTTGTTTACATTGATGAATGTAGGAACAAATATCGATTTTGGCTCAGTTTTTACTGGCTATCTAGGTATTTTACTATTAGGTGCAGTTTATGCATCAATCGGAACTTTTGCAAGTAGCATTACTGATAATCAGGTGATATCATTTATAATCTCTGTATTTATTGTTCTTATATTTTTCTTAATGGATAAAGTGATATTTTTTATGCCATCCTACATTCAAGGTCTTATTCAATATATAAGCGTTGAATTTCATTTATCTAATATGTCTAGAGGTGTTATTGATACAAGAAATCTTATATACTTTATTTCTTTAATCACATTCTTTTTATTTATGACTACAAGAGTACTTGAAATGAGGAAATGGAAATAATATGAAAGTCGATAATAAAAAATCTTTTTTAGCGTATACAGCCATACTAGTTTCATCTCTAGTACTTATAAACCTTATATCAAGAAACGTTTTTAAACGATTTGATTTAACTGATACTCAAATGTATTCATTGTCATCATCTAGTCAATCATTAATTAGCAAAATTGATGATTTAATGACAATTAAAGTATATTTCTCAAATGATCTACCTGGAAACTATGCAAACAATAGAAGGTATCTTCAAGATATACTAGAAGAATATGTTGCCTACTCAAAAGGCAACCTTCGATTTGAATTTATGGACCCCAGCTCTGATGAAAATATGCAACTAACTGCCCAACAAGCTGGAATACAGCCTGTACAATTACAGGTAATTGAAAACGATAAAGTTGAAGTTAAGCGAGTTTATATGGGCTTAAGCATTTTATATCAAGATAATAAAGAGATTATTCCTGTTATACAAAACACTTCTGGCCTCGAGTACAATATTACGACAAAGATTAAAAAACTAGTCAATACAGATAAACAAACAATTGCAATAGCATCTTCATCTTTACAGACACCTCAAAATGAATCGGTAACACCTATTTTAAGAGAAAGATATGCTCTGCAAAACATAAAGCTTGAAGAAGCTATAGATCCTTCTATTTCCACCCTATTAATTAATGGCTTAGAAGATTCCCTAAATAGCAATGAGTATCAAAATCTTAAAAATTATATAGATAATGGTGGAAATCTTTTAATCGGTCAAAGTAGAATATCTGTTGATATACAAACACAAGAAGCTAAGCCAGTAAACTCTAATATCTTCTCATTGCTAGAAAAGTATGGAATAAATATTGAACAGAATCTTGTTTTGGATAAAACATGCGGAAAGGTAAATGTACAGCAAAATATGGGAATTTTTAGAATGGCAGTCCCTATGGATTATCCCTTTATTCCTATTATAAAGAACTTTAATAGTAACGAAGTAATTGTTAGCGGAATAGAGCAACACCAAGTTTTATTTCCAAGTGAAATCAGTATTGACACCTTGGTTTCATCTAATACTACATTATTTCCACTATTAACATCTTCTAATAGATCAACAACAATGTCTGGTTCTTACAATTTAAACCCTGATCCAAAAGCTAATCCTTACTTTTCTCAATTGAATGAATCTGGAAAAATTATAGCTGTAAGATCAGAGATAAATAACCCTACAAATGATTTGTCTAACAACATAATTCTTATATCAGACTCAAAATTTATATCTGACAATGGATCTGGCGGTATAGCTGAGAATCATATATTTTTACTTAATGCAATTGACTATTTAATGGGAGACCGCGAATTAATATCTCTTAGATCTCGAGAGATAACAACCAGACCGTTACAAGAATTAGAAAATGGGACAAAATCTACATGGAAGTGGATAAATATGATTGTTCCTTCTATTATTATATTATCTTTTGGCTTTTTAAGATTTAGAAGAGAAAAGAACAGATCGAAACAATTAGAGGATATTTATGCCTAAAAACCTTAAAATAGCTTTAATCTTTTTAATTGCTTTAATATCAATTTACTTTTTTAGCCAAAACAGTCAAAATCAATACACTTCAAAAGAAACATCATTACTAAACATAGATTCTAACCAGATATATTCGTTTACGATCACAAACCCTGTTGATCAAATAACCATATCAAGAATTGACTCAACCTGGGAAATACTTAATAACGATACTCTTACCATAAACCAAAATGCTATTGATTCTTTTTTAGACAAAGTTATAAATGTTAAAAAAAGCACTCTAATATCTAAAAATAAAGAAAAATGGAACATCTATTCGATAGATGATAGTAGTGCTACTTATTTATCAATTCTAAATGATAAAGAACAGGAAATAGCTGGCTTTTATTTAGGTAGATCAAAAACAAACTACGCTAATAATTACATAAGAACTAATAACAGCAATAATGTATATTTAACATCTGAGAATATATTTTATTATGTAACACCTATTGCTAACTACTGGGGTACGAAACCTATATCATCTACACCTAATACAGAAGACTTACAAAGCGAATAGCTAGTTATTTAACAAGTACCAACTTTTGCGTTTTAGAAAAACCCTCAGATTTCATTTTTAAGATATATATCCCACTAGAAAAATTAGACGCATCCCAAGCCACAGTATGCTTTCCAGGCCTAAAATATTTATCACTTAAGACATCTAATTTACTTCCGTTTAAGCTAAATACTTCAAGTGATACTTTAGATTCGTAAGGAATTTCAAAGCTGATGTTTGTTACTGGGTTAAATGGGTTTGGATAGGCTACTCCTAAGCTAAACGAATCAGGTTCTTGCAATGCAAGATTAGAATTATTTACAACCACAATCTTATTATTTGACCACCCAGATATGTCATTTGACATAAGATCGAAGATTTGGCCATTCGTCTTAACAACTCTAAAACCAGGAACTTCATCATTTTTACAATAATGCTCTGTTCCTACCTGCCCATCATCACCCATAACGGGCACATCGGTGTATAATCCTAGATATTTTCTTGATCCGGTCAAGTTATCTCCGCAATAAGATTCTATAATATCTCCATCTTCTGCATTTTCAATATTTTCAAAAAAGTAAAACGCCTGTTTAGATGATTGAACAAACCTTGTATCTTTATAACTATAAACAGACCTTTCTGCTGAAGCTAGAAAACTATTTTGATTACAATTTAATTCAAAATCTATCAAAGCATCTTCGTACAATTGAAGCCAATACCCTTTCCCTGGATCAAGTATGGACAAGCTTCCAACCCAACCTATGTCTTCAATGTACAATGAAGCTTCTCCTGCACCTATAACTGTTCTAACCTGATTAGAACTTAAAAGAGATTCAATGTAAATCGAATTACTGCAAGGATGGGAGATAAGATTGTTTCCTGAGTATAATTCATAACTTGAATCAGAGTATTTGTATCCAGACAAACTAATAACACCTCTTTCAGATAAAGAATTTATATGGCTCTGTGACGGGTAAACCCAGTAACCTTTTTTAGATGATATTTCATTTAAATTACCAACCCATCCTCCAAAAGAGTCACATGATGTAATCTCACCCTGACCTACAATTAATGATGTTTCACTGCAATCAAAAAGGTTCTCTATCGAAGAGCCTTCATCTATGATTGGAAAACTTACCAAATTTGCACCTCCAAGTAATCTATGGATACCTATAAATTCTAAACCTTCTGATAAATTTTCGTTCACATCTACACTTTGTATAGAATATTCATTATAAAGACCAGAAAAGTCTATTACGGCAGAATTAGATGTCGTAAACAACACCTCATTATTAACATCAGTAAGCTTATGATAATTAAAATCTATATCCTGACTATAGTCCCAGCTTAAAGAAATATTGCCATTTTCATCTAAATTTGTATTAAAATTATCTGGAGCTGATGGAATTATATTATCTACGGAAATACCTGAAATCTGCTCTAGAGTAAGAAAGTTACCCTCATCCATACCAGATATAATTCTAAATTCTGAAACCTCATTATTTTTTAAAGTAGGAACAAGCACTTTATACCTATCTGAAGCATAAGCGCCAAATGACATAACAGTAACCCACTCACTATCTTCTAAAACCTCAATAGTATAATTTTCTGATCTACTTAAACCATCACTATCATAAAAAGATTTTTCAAATTCTATATATAATTGATTACCTTGATCCTCTGGTACATCTGAAACCTCTACAGTATGAGCTCCATAACCCCATTGTTCAATATTAGAAACTCCGTTATTATCATCATCACAAAAATCAAATCCATTTCCTTGGCACTGACCACATTCATCTAATACCGCTGGACCACCGCATTCCCCTAGGCAATCTTCTACACTACCATCACAATCACACGTACCATCTACTATACCTGGACCATTACATACACCACATTCATCTAATTCTGCCAAACCTCCTAAATCACCATTACAATCAGAGTACACATCTAATGAATCTAGCTGATTTATTGCATTTGTAGTAAATGGAAACAGTTCTGAAGGTACCGCAGAATAGTATGCATTTTCAGAGGAATCATAAATAATAAAATCAGGAAATTCTCCAATCTGAATATAATCAGATGTTACAGGTATATCTGG
>PAHI01000068.1 GCA_002705575.1 Fidelibacterota bacterium
AATCTGAAGCATCACCATAATATACTTTTATTTTTTTATTTAAGACATTTTTGGAAGGATTACTTAAATTATCTATTATAATTACATTATTTTTTTTATTCAAAATTAATTTATTAGCTAAATGACCTCCGATAAAACCTAGTCCACCTGTTATTAAGTAATTCATTAATTAAAATAAATTTTTCTTAGAATTGATCCTCTTTTAATATTTCTGTTAACTTTCTTCCCAATATACTTTTTTAAATCTCTGGGTAAAATTCCATTACAATTTTTTTGATAAATATAATCATTTTGTGTAAAGATTTGATTTTTTTTTAAATCATGTCTTATCATTACCCCAAGTCTTACTTTATACTTAAATTTTAACTCTACTCTAGCTGGTTTAATTTCCTCAGAACCTAATCTATGGAAACCTTCATTAATTTTTATTACATAATTTTTTATTTCTTTTGGATTAAGGCTAAAAAAATGATCGGGTCCCTTTAATTTTTTATCTAATGTAAAATGCTTTTCAAATACCATTGATCCATGGGAAATGGACTGAACAGCTGCTTCATAACTATCTGTGTGATCTGAAAAACCACAAATAGTTTTAAATTTTTCTCTTAAAGTATTAATTCTTCTCAAATTTACTTGATTATTATCCGTTGGATACTGACTAACACAATGTAATAAAATTGGTTTTATTTTAGAATATTGTTTTACAGTTTTAACTGCAAACTCTACATCTGAAAAATCAGCCATTCCAGTTGATAAAATTATTTTGAATTGTTTTTTTGCCATGTAGCCTATTAGATCTGTATTTGTAATATAATCAGATCCATTTTTGATGTATTTTAAATTAAATTTTTTTAAGTGATCAACACCTTGTCTAGAAGTAGGTGTAGAGATAAATTGTATCTTATTTTGTTTACAAATTTTGATTAATGTTGCAGTCCACTCATTTTTATACTCATTTTCTTTACATAACTTATAAAGAGAAGTTTTAATTAGCCTTCCTCTGTATTTATATTCATGGGTAATTTTTTTATCATTTATAAAGTCTTCAGTTGTAAAATTTTGAAATTTGACAGCACTTACACCTGCTTTTGCTGCCTCAAGAACTGACTTTTTTGCAATATTGAAATTACCATTGTGGTTTAAACCAATTTCAGCAATGATAAATGGATATTTATCCATATAACTAATCCACCTTTTTAATAAGTTTAAAGCCCTCAGCGTATTCTAAACTAGCAAACATTCCTCTATATCTTGATAGAATAAGAGTTCCTTCTAATGATCTTGGATGAGGGAATTTTCTAAGTTCATTTTTATATTTTTTTAAAGCCGAAATTTTATTTTTTATAGTTTTCTTCGCATCAAAAAATACATTAGGTTTAAAGTTATATTCGTTACTATGAAAACCAAGATCTGTAGAAGAAAGCACTTCATAGCTCATTATTTCATGTTTTGTTTTGTAAAATCTTGTAGCTACAATTGTAGCTTCACAAACAATTCTATGATCAATATTTAAATCGTTAGAATCATGTGTAAAAATTAGATTTGGTTTAAATTTTAAAATTTCTTTTTCAATCACTTTATTTAAAGTCAATTTGGGGACTGTATCGAGAGAATTATCAGGGAAATTATAGAATTTTTTTTTTTTTATACCTAAAATTCTACAAGCGTCATTTGCACACTTTTTCCTATTAATTGCCTCTATTTTAGTATTCTTATTATCTCTTGAGCTTACACCATCAGTGAGAAATATAGCTTTAGAAATATGACCTTCTTTGTTAAGTTTTGATACAGTCGCCCCACACCCTAAAGTTTCATCGTCTGGGTGTGCAGATATAATAAGTATTTTTTTTTTCATATTATATTTTCAGTTATATAATTTAACTCCTTTACAATTTTTTTTAAATTTTTTAATGATAAATCAAAATATATTGGTAATGAAATTGAGGTTTCGTAGTGCCATTCAGAGTTCGGAAAGTCTCCTTTTCTAAAACCTAAATTATAATAATAAGGGTGTAAATGAATTGGGATATAATGTACATTCAGAATAATTCCTTTTTTTTTCATTTCCATAAAAATTTTTTTTCTGTTTTTTTTATTTTTTAAGTTTATGACATATAAATGATGTGTAGATTTACTTTTTATGTCAATTTTAGGAAGAGATATTTTATCCGTTTTTAAATTTTTATTATAAAAATCAAATATACTCTTTCTTTTTCTTATAAATTTTTTAATCCTTTTTAATTGAGAAAGACCTAGTGCTGCATTTATGTCCGACATATGGTAATTATGTCCTAGGAATTGTTGTTCATAATAAAAAGGATCTTTGATTTTTTTTTTAAAAAATTTAAAATTCCTAGTTATTCCATTATTTCTGAACATTTTTAGTCTCTCAATAAATTTCATATTATTAGATAAAGCTATACCTCCTTCACCAGTCGTAATAGTTTTAACAGGATGAAAACTTGTGACTACAATATCTGACCACTTACAAGATCCAACCTTTTCTTTATCCTTGGATCCACCCAAAGAATGTGAGGCATCTTCGATTATAAAAAAGTTAAATTTTACTGATAGTTCATGAATTTTTTTTTGATCTGGGGGCTGTCCACCAAAATGAACAGTTATTAATATTTTAGGTAAAGTTTTATTTTTTTTTGCTTTTATTAATTTTTTTTCTAATTCTACGACTGATATATTTTTATTTTTTCTACAAATATCAACGAAATCTACTTTTGATGAGAAATGTCTTGCGGCAGAGGCTGATGAAACAAATGAATTGGGAGTGGTCCAAACTATATCATTTTTTTTTAAACCAATTGCAAAGCAAGATCCAGTTAATGCACTGCTAGCACTATTAAAGGTGACACCAAATTTTGAACCAACAAATGAAGAAACTCGTTTTTCAAATTCACTTACAACTTTTCCACGGGTTATTATATCGCTTTTTAAAACTTTATTTACTGATCTTATATCGCTACTAATTATTGATTGCCTGTTGTAATATATCATTAAGATTTTATTAATTGCTTTATTTCTTTTACATTTAAAAAATCCTTATTTTTATCAGAGCTATACTCTAAATCATCTCGTACTTTTTTGCCTTTTTCACCTGTTTTACTAACTACATAATTTATGTTTCCATCAAAAAAATTTATATTAGGTTTTATTAAGAAATAATTTTTAAATTCTAAAATGTAATTAGACATTTCTTTAGAACATAACACTTCATGGATTTTTTCTCCTGGACGTATCCCAACAATCTTAAATTTTGGGTTGTTTACCAATGCTTTAACAATGTCCATCAATCTAGCTGAAGGTATTTTTGGTACGTAAGTTTCTCCTCCACGCATTAGATTTAGGCATTGAAGAACAAAATTCGCACTTTGCTCCAAAGTTATAAGGAATCTTGTCATTGATTTGTGGGTAATTGGTAAAGTCCTTCCCTGTTCTATTAATGATTTAAAATATGGTATTACAGATCCTCTAGAGTTTATTACATTTCCGTATCTAACTACTGAAAATCTTGTAACATTCTTGCCTGACATGTTATTAGCTGCAATAACTAGTTTATCTGCTGCTAACTTTGTTGCACCATACAAATTGATAGGATTTACAGCTTTATCAGTAGATATGGCTACAAATTTTTTTACATTATTTTTTTGTGACGAGCTAATTAAATTTTGAGTGCCAAATATATTAGTGTTTATACACTCTGTTGGATTATATTCGGATGTATCAACTTGCTTCATTGCAGCTGCATGAAATACATAGTCAACATCTTTTAAAGCATAATCTAATCTCTCTTTATCTCTTATATCTCCCACAAAATACCTGATAAATTTAAATTTTTCTGGTGAAATCATCTCTTTCATTTTTAATTGTTTTAATTCATCTCTAGAAAAAACAATTAATTTTTTTGGTTTATATCGCTTTATAATGTGACTTACAAAAAGACTACCAAAAGAACCTGTGCTTCCAGAAATAAAAATGGATTTATTATTGATCATTTAAATTTATGAAATACTTATAAAGCAAGTATTAAAGATTTAAAATTAAAAAATTTCTATTTATAATAATGAATGATTATATAATATTACGAGTAAAACTTGATTGAAGTTATATGTATTTTGGTATTGGAACAGCACAATTTGATCAAAATTATGGGATCTTAAAAAAAAATGTTAAAAAGAAAACTTACAAAAGTTTTTTTTCTAAGATCAATAAATCAGAAAGAATTAAGCTAATCGATACTGCACCCTCTTATGGAAATGCTGAAAAACAAATTGGAGAAGTGAAAAATTTAAAGAAAAAGTTGTCAACTAAATTTTTAACCTTTAATACAAAAGTAAAAAAATCAAATTTATACTTTGTTAAAAAATCAATAGATCTGAGCTTAAAAAAATTAAAAAGAAAAAAAATAGATTATATAATGTTCCATAATGAAAACGATTTTGTTAATTCTGATGAAAAAATTATAAATTATTTAAATCTTCAAAAAAAGAAAGGTAAGATTAAAAAGATCGGAATTTCAACTTACGATGTATACAAAATATCTTACTATTTAAAAAAATATAATTTCGATTTTTTTCAAATACCAATAAATTTATTTAATTTAGACAATAAAAAATTGAAATATTTAATAAATTGTAAAAAAAAATACAAAATTGAATTCCATATCAGATCAGTTTTTATTCAGGGTTTATTATTTCAAAAAGTACATTATTTAAATAATTTTAAGAATTTAAAAAAAAAAATTTTGCAATTAAAAAAATATGAGCAAAAATTTAAAATGGATAAATATGAATTAGCAATTAATGCTATTTTTAGTTTAAATTTAGCAAAATATATAATTTTAGGATGCTCTTCCATTGAAGATATAGAAAAAATTAATTCATTAAAAAAAAAAAAAATAAACTTTCCTTTTAATAAGTTTTATATTTCTAATGAAAGAGAGATAGACCCTAGATATTGGAATTTATGAACTTAATCTTTTAAAATGTGACGCTGAGACTGGTCCTTTAAGAAAAGGATTTTTAAAATTAGTTTTCTGCAAAATGTTTATTTTTTTGAAAACTTTGCTTAAAAAATAAATATACTTATCAATAATTATTTTTTTATGTTCGATGCTTACGTATGTCACATTTGAAGCTAAAAATCCAAATTTAAGCATTTCTTGTGTCATAAAAGTTTTTAATTTTTGGTGATTATCTTTGAAAATAAAAGATGTTATTCCCTTCATATCATTAACAATTATTGGCACATTGTGTATTTTGGAAATTTGTTTCAGTTTTTTTTGTAAATAATCACCATTTTTTTTTATTAATTTTTGTGATCTTGTTTTTTTCATTACTTTTAAGGTCTCGTTAGCAGCCACAAATCCAATCCTTTCACTCCAAAAAGTACTACTTATAAAAGACCCTTTTGCCTTTTGCATAATATTTTTTTTTCCAATAATTGCGGAAATTGCATAACCATTTCCTAATGCTTTTCCAAAAGTAGCAATATCTGGATTTACATTTGTTATTAAATGTAATCCTCCATAATTTACTCTAAATGCACTTGTACATTCGTCAAAAATTAAAATTATTTTATTTTTATTGCAGAATTTTCTAACATTTTTTAAAAATTCTAAATTTGGCATCGATGTCCTAGCAATTTCAATTATTGCAATACCAATTTTATATTTAGAATATAAATTTTTGAAACCATTAAAATCATTCATTGAAAAGGGATGTACTTTGTTCTTTAAGTATTTCGGTACTCCTATTGGATTTAATCCTGGTAATAAATGCTCATTAAGAGAATTCTTTGACTTTAAATTCATCGATAAGTACCAATCATGCCAACCATGATATCCACACACTGCTATTGAGTCATTATTATTTACAGATCTTGCAATCCTTATAGCAATTGAGCTTGCCTCAGCTCCTGACCTTGCAAATTTTGCCATACCAGCCCATTTATGAATTTTTAAGAGTCTTTGAGCCAATTCCAACTCTTCAACACAATTTAAAGATGACATGTTACCTTTTTTTAAAGCATCTATTATTTTTTTATCAATTTGAGAATTTGCATAGCCTAAAGTGTTCTGACCAACTGCAAATATCATATCGATATACTTTTTTCCCTGTATGTCCCAAACAAAACAACCTTTTGCTTTCTTATAATAGGTAGGCCAATATACTGGTAAATGTAATTCAGGTCTTTTAGATATTAATGAATTGCCACCTAATATTGTTTTTTTTGCTTCATCCCATTTTTTTTTATAAATATTTTTATTCATTAAATTTTTATTTTCTAAAAAGTTTTTTAGCTAATTTTAAATCATCCTTATCATCAATATCTACAGTCTCATGAATTGGAATTTCATAAGGTACATAACTTTTATTTTTGAATATATGATCATTTCCATAAACACAAAACATACCGGCATCACAAAATAATTTCTCAGTCATTCTTGAATCTAAATGAGAAAGATTTTTAAATTTATTATGTAATACATTTCTTTTTATTTTTAAAGCCCATTCAACTGGATAATTATATTTTGTCACAGGAAGAATTGGATTTTTTTGTTTATGTTTTAAGAATAATTTATTTGCATCTTTTATATATTTGATTTTAATAAATGGGTTAGTTGCATAAAATAACCAAATTTGATCATAAAACATATTTCTTTTTTTAAAATTGTTAACTACAAATTTTAAGGTATCTATTATAGATACATTATCTCCACTTAATTTGGATGGTCTGAAAAAATCAGTTTCAATTTTTAAACTTGAAGCAATTTTTTTTATTTTATTTGAGTCAGTTGATACATGTATCTTCTTAAACATTTTGCTTTTTTTTATAATTTCAAGAGAGTGGGATAACAACGGTTTGCCATAAAAGCCTATAATATTTTTATTTTTTATTCTTTTTGATCCTGATCTTGCGGGTATTATGGCTAATCTTTTTATCATCTAAAATTTCTTTAATTTTGGTATTGCTTAAAATAATTTAATTTGCAATATATTTTAATTTTTATATTCATTTAATTGTATAAATCCTAATGAAATTTCTAATAAAAGTTATAAAAAAGTTTTTTGAGCTTGGTGTAATCGATTTTTTTAAATTTTGCACAAAAAGATTTAAGGACATTTTTTTTTTAGATTTCTTAACAACTAATTTAATAGACAAAAATCAAGAGATTAAAGCTCCTATAATACTTATTTCTCAAATTCAAAGATCAGGGGGTACATTGTTAAGTCAATTATTTGATGGACATAAAGAAATATGTGCATATCCAAATGAACTGACAATTTGGAGACCAAAGTGGAAACTTAAAAATTTAGATAAAAGGTTTGAAAATTTAGATAATGATTATATTAAATTTTTTGCCTTAAAATCTGAATATAAAAAAGAATCTAAATCTAAATGGAATAAAACGTATAACTTCTATTTTAATTTAAACGCACAAAAGAAAATATTTAACAATTATTTAATTAAGAAAAATGGGCAGAGAAATATTTTAAATGCATACTTTACAAGCTTTTTTTATTCATGGCTCAATTACAAAGATAATTTGAGGAAAAAAAAATATGTAAGTATTTTCATACCTAGAGTAAATATGGAAAATGAAAGTTTAAAATATTTTTTCAAACACTACCCAGACGGAAAGTTTATTACTATCGTTAGAGATCCACTAGATTGGCTTGCGTCAGCCTTAAAACACGACCCCAAATCTTATAGTGATTTTGAGAGAGCTTTAACTTTATGGAAAAAGTCAACAATATCGTCAATGACTTTAATTAAGAAGAAAAATGTAATTGGAATAACTTTTTATGATCTTATAAAAAATACTGAAAAAACAATAAATAAAATTTGCAAAAAAATTGATATAACTCCTGATAGTATCTTAACAACTCCAACTTTTAATTCTGAACCAATATTATCAGATTCGAGTTTTAAATCAGTAGAAGGAAAAATAGATAAAAGAACATTGAATAGGAAAAATAATTTTAAACAAAAAAAGTTTAAAAAACTACTTCAGAAGAAAAACATAAATATTTTATTAAAAGATTGTAATAAATTATATAATCATTTTTATAAATTAACAAAAATTTAATTTATAAATTTTAAAAAATAATCTGAATTATTTTAAAATTCTATTTTCTCAATTTTGTTACCATTTAGTTTAATAACGTAATCACAATTTTTTAGAATATTTAAGTCATGTGATATTATAATTAAGGCCTTATCTTTAAATTTTTGTAATATATAAGACATAACTATTGCTTCATTTTTTTTATCTAAAGAATTAGTTGCTTCATCTAAAATTAATAAGTTAGATTTTTTTAAGATTGCTCTTGCAATACTCAGTCTTTGCAACTGTCCTCCTGAAAATTTTGATCCCCTCTCTCCTAGAGATGTTTGCAAACCTTTATCTAGTTTGTTTATAACATCCATTAAATTAAGATTTTTTAGAATATCAAGTATTTCATTATCATCAATTTTTTTGTTTTCTAATCCAAATATTAAATTTTCTTTTATAGTCGCGTTTATAAAAAATGGTGATTGAGAAACTATAGATAAATTTGATATTAAATAATTATTTTGGATATTTTTTTCATCAATATAAATTGATCCTTTGTCGGGCTTTATTAAACCTGAAATAATGTTTATTAAGGTGGACTTACCAGCGCCGCTTTCTCCGTATAAGCCAATTTTATCATTGTAATTTAATTGAAAATTTAAGTTTTCAAATACTTTGTTATTAGATTCATATTCAAAACTTATATTTTGTAATTTAATGTTTTTAGTAAGTTTAATTTTATTTGATTTATCGATATTAATTTTCTCTATTTTAATACAAAAATCATGTATTTTTCCTAATACAGGATAATAATACTTATAAGAGTTGTAACTATTTATAACTTTTCCTATAGATGGTAAAATTTTAAGGCCCGCTGCCAAAAAGACAGCAGCTGAGCTTAATAAAGTTAAATCAAATTCAGTTGTTTCATACATATTCGAAATAAAAAAAATAACGATAGATGTTGCAACGATTATCTCTAAAAATGCACGTGGTATTTGAGAAATAAATTTAAAATTTTTACTAGCATGCAATGAATTTTTCAAGGTTAAATCAAAATTATTTATAAATAGATCAATGTATCCAGATAATTTTATTTCTTTAATACCACTGATAATATTATTAGTTATAAATAATAAATTAGATTCAGAGGATCTTCTGAGCTCTCCAAAATAAAGAATTTTATTCTTCATGAGCAAAATTAAGACAAATGAAAAAAAAAAGAACTGTTACGACTAAAATTAAGCTAGTATTTGTATCGAAAATTAACAAGAAAATTATTATTGAAACTAATAGTAAAAGCTCAACAAATAATATAAGCAATTGTTCAAAAATTGTAACGATACCACTCATTTCCTCTAAAAATCTCATAATATCAGTAGCTTTAAGTTTAGTTATTTCATAAAAGGGAATTTTAATTATTTTAATTAAAAATTTTTTTTTTAATCTTAAAAGAATTTTATAAGTAAAATTAGCTTTAAAATAAGCTACATATAATACTAGAATGTTTTTGAAAATAATACTACTAATAAAAATAGTCAATAATCCTGAAATTAAATGAAAATTTCTTGTTTCATTAAGAAATTTAAAGGGTGAAATAAATATTATAAAATTCTCAATTAATTTATAATTTGCAAGAATATTTTCATTAAAAATAATATTCATGATTGGGAATATAATCCCAATGGATAAAACATCTAAAAAGATTGATAATACAGTTAATGCAATAAAAATTGTAATATTTATATAATCATGGGCCTCTAAAAAATATTTTATTTGATTATATATTTTCATTTTACTTAATTATTTTTATATATTTCATAAAATAGATTCGAAATTTCTAAGTTATTCATATCAATTATCTCTTTTATATTTTCGTCTACATTTAGCAAATTATACTTATTTAAAAGTCTTACAAAGTTTATATTTCCAAATAAATCTAACTTTGAATGAGTTAAAAAAGGATTTGTTGTCATGTCTGTATTTATACCTGAATAATTTTTTGTATATATTTTCTTACTTAAATAAAAATCGAAATTAAAAATTTTAATTTCCTTATATTCATAATGAACTAGATCCATAAGTATATCTTGTAGGAAGCCGTTTGATCCAATTAAATTTATATCGAGTTTTTTTGTTGATCTAATATTTTTTTCTTTAAATAAATTACTAAAATTTATTCTGGTACAAATAAACTTGTCTTTTTGAAATTTATTTATTCCCTTTTTTTCTAATTCCTTAAATTTATCTCCATTAAAATAAATTATATCTGTTTTTGAACCAAAAATTTTTTTTTCTTCTTTTGTATGATCAACAAAAGTATTTATTCTTACTACTAGATCATATTTATCTATTTCATTGCAATGATTTGTTGGTGAATTGCCAGGTCCGACTATTGCAATTCTTTTATTTTTTATTAGATTATAAAAATTATCTTCATTATTTTCGTTTTTAATTACTCCTAAATCTAAAAAATTTTTGTGTTTATTGTTTATTAATTTGTAAAGAAATAAATTAATGTTTTTTATAAAAGGATAACTTAAATGATATTTAAGTGAAAATAATAAATTGAATTTTTTTTTATTTGTTAAATTATA
>PAHI01000069.1 GCA_002705575.1 Fidelibacterota bacterium
AAGAGCTTCTATACAAGCCTCTAGAAAAAATGGAGTGTACGTGATCTTAATTCCATTATTTTCTAAAAACTTATCTTTATTTTTATCTATATAATCAACTATAGATGTAACATCAACCTCTACGGCAGAATAAACATGAGCAGAAGTTTTTATAGACTTGAGCATATGGTCAGATATTGATTTTCTAATATGATCAATAGGTTCAATGTCACCTGAAAAAGAATTGTTTTCTGCATCTATATAAGAAGAATCATTTATTTTCGTTCCTTTTGTTTTATTTTTGTTATCTAAATAATTCAATATATCAACTTTATTTATTCTGCCATTAGCACCGCTTCCATTCAACGACTCTAATTCCTTTAAATCTATTTTTTCTTTTCTAGCAATTGACTTAACTAAAGGAGAATAAAATTTACTGGTTTGATGGCTTCTTACACCTTCTTCTGTTTTTGCTATCAAATCATCTTTAACTTCTTTTTCATTAGATTTTGAAGAATCTTGATTCTTTTTACTTTCTAGAGTAATATTTTTTGAATCCAAGTCATTATTTTTTTGAACCTTTTCTTGTCTAATGCTTGAAACCGACTCATTCTTACCTCCAATTAAAGCGATAGGCTTACCAACCTCAACTGTTTCATTTTTCTGAAAATAAACTTCTAACAAAAATCCTTCATGAGAGGAAGGGATTTCAGAGTCAACTTTATCTGTAGAAATTTCTAATAAAATCTCATCTTTTTCTACAAAATCACCAATATTTTTTTTCCATTCAATAATAGTACCTTCTACTATTGATTCGCCCATTTTAGGCATAACTATTTCAAAAGCCATATTTTAAAAAACTCCTTTAATTGTAGACCCTATATCATAAATAAGTATTAGTAAAAAACAAACCATCAAAACAACACCAATTCATTAATAGCCTTATATATCCAATCAGTTTGAACTAAAACCTGCTCCTCTAAAACTGATGAGTATGGAATAGGGTAATCTTTTGAAGCTACTCTTTTGATAGGAGCATCCAACAAGTCAAAGCATTCATCCGCTATTCTAGATGAAATTTCTGCACCAAAACCATTATTAATATTGTCTTCATGAACAATTATAATCCTATTAGTCTTTTTTAAAGAATCCTTTATTATTTTAAAATCTAATGGAAATAAATAACGAAGATCAATTACCTCAACTGAAGTATTTGACATATTTGCAGCTTCAATAGATTTTTGAACCATCGCACCCCAAGTAACAATTGTAACGTCTCTACCTTCTTTAACTACGCAACCTCGACCTATAGCAGCAAGCTGATTTTTATCTGGCTCTTTACTAGAAGCATACCCTTGACGATACAAACCTTTATGCTCCAAAAAAAGAACTGGGTCATTCAATCTACATGCAGATTTAAGCATAGTTTTTGCATCAAAAGCATTTGATGGAAACATTATTATTAAGCCTGGTAAATGTGTAAAATAGCCATCCACGCTTTGACTATGACATAAAGACCCGTGAATATATCCTCCAACTGGAACTCTTATAACGGCTGGACAAGACCATTTATTATTAGACCTATATCTTAAAGTGGCTAGTTCATTTCTAATTTGCATCATACCTGTCCATATATAATCCCCAAATTGTATTTCAACTACCGGTTTATAGCCTAAAGTAGACATACCAATAGCAGTACCAACAATTGAAGATTCTGCTAAAGGAGAATTAAAAACTCTACTTTTACCAAACTTTGAAGTAAGACCCTTTGTTGCTGTAAAAACCCCACCTTTACCTCCAGCAACATCTTGGCCATAAACAAGCATTTTATCATTCAGTTCAAGCTCTTCACTCAAGGCATGATTAATAGCATCAACCATTACAATATTATCAGATATATAATTAATATTTTTACCAACATCAAGATTCCAATCATCTGAAAACAAATACTTATTATATGTATTTGGGTTCGGATTATCTTGTTCCATCGCCCATTCGAGACTAGCTTCAATATCATCATCTACATCTTGTTCGATCTTATTAAATTCGCTTTCTTTAATTCTATAATCTTTGATACATTTTCGACTAAAAAGAATTAATGGGTCCTTTTTTTTATCAGCATTTATATCACTTAAATCCCTATACTTTTTGTGATCATCAGAAGAAGAATGAGGTAAAAGCCTAACAACATTTGAGACAACTAGAGAAGGACCTTTCCCTGAGCGAGTTCTTTCAATCGCATTACTAAATGCCAATGAAGATTCAAAAAAATCACATCCATCAATATCATACCTAAACAATGAATCATAACCTGATGTCACATCATATACAGAACCTCCTGAAACTTGATCTTTTATTGGCACAGATATAGCATAATTATTATTTTCTATATGAAAGATTACAGGAGCTTTTTCAATTGAAGCCCAATTTAATGCTTCATGAAAATCACCTTGACTAGTACAACCTTCTCCACTAGACACATAAATAATTCCAGAATTTTTATTCCTTTTCAGAACAAAACTAGCACCGACAGCCTGGAGGTACTGCGTACCCGTAGGACTGGATTGCGATACTATATTTAAATCTTTATGACAAAAATGTTGAGGCATTTGCCTTCCACCAGAATTAGGGTCATCATTTTTAGCTAGAAATGAAAGAAGAATTTCTTTTGCTGACATTCCCAAGCCAATACAATAAGCTTGGTTTCTATAATAAGGATATGAATAATCAATCCTAGAATCAATGAATTCTGAACAAGCTATTTGAGCAGCTTCATGACCTGACGCACCAATATGAAAGAAGCCTTTACCTTGCTTCAATAAAACAAGCTGTTTTTCATCTAACTTTCTAGACATGTACATTTTTTTATAAATATCAACTAATACTTTCTTTGAATATTTTTTTAACAAAAAGCAAACTCCTTTATCTTCTGTTTTATAATTAAGGTCATTTCAGATGCAATTTTTTTCACACAATTATTTTCTTGCAATACGCTCTCCATTGATGTTACACCTAAATCAAAAATACCGCAAGGTATTATGCTATCATAATAGCCTAAATCTGTATTAACATTAATTGCAAACCCATGCATACTAACCCATTTAGAGAGTCTAACCCCTATCGCAGCAACTTTTTCGTTATCTATCCATACACCTACTAAAGGCGAATCTTTTTTAATTGCTTTAATTTTATAAATACCTAGCAAATCAACAATTGACAATTGTATTGTATTTATATACCACGATACACTTTTTTTGTACCTATTCAGGTTAAGTATAGGGTACCCTACAAGCTGACCTGGACCATGATATGTGGCATCCCCTCCTCTATCTATTCTAACTACATCTATACGACTATTATTATTTAAAAGAATATGATTATCATCTGCATTCTTTCCTAATGTATAAACATGATTATGCTCCAAAAAAAGAACTATATCCCCAACATTTCCTTTAATATTGTTTTTATGAACTATTTTTTGAAGTAATAGCACAGGATTATAATCCTGCAAGCCTAACCAAAAAAAATTAATATCATTAATTGATTTTTTTTCTATTTCAATGTAGATAGAATCAACATTGTCAGATGTAACAACTCTACCAGATATATCATTCATCATATATGTATCGACTCATCCTTAGAATCTGCAGTTGCCTCAACTATTGCCTCTGAAATAGTAGGATGAGGATGTATAATTTTTAAAATCTCATCATTAGTTGCTTCTAACTTTCTAGCAACTGCTATTTCTGAAACTAATTCAGTAGCACTATCACCTATCATATGAAATCCTAGCAATTCACCATATTTTTTATCATATACAACCTTCACAAATCCATCTGTTGAGGAAACAGCCATTGCTTTACCGCTAGCTGATAAAGGAAATTTTCCAACAGAAACATTATACCCCTCTGATATAGCCTGTTCTTCAGTTAGGCCGATAGAGGCAACTTCAGGCTTGCAATAAGTGCAGCCAGGAATATTGCCATAATCAATAGGGTCAACATCTTTTTTTGAGAAATGCTCCACAGCCAAAACACCTTCTGCGCTTGCTACATGAGCTAACCACGGAGGCCCAGAGACATCTCCAATAGCATAAATATTATTGTATTGTGTCTGCATAAAATGATTAGTTTTAATAAAACTATTTTCAATCTGGATGTTCATTTTATCAGAAAATAAATTTTCAAAATTACCTTGAACCCCAATAGCTACGAGAATGCAATCAGATTCAATAGATTTATTGTCGAGTAAAATTGATACATTCTTTTTTAAATCTATTTTATTTATGGATGCGGATAAATTCAAATCAATTCCTCTTTCTTTGAATTTTTTTTCCAAACACTTAGAAACCTCAATATCTTCTGATGGAAGGATTCGGTCTTTAGCCTCAATAATAGAAACTTTACAACCAAAAGAACTGTAAAAATAAGCAAACTCAACTCCAATTGCTCCTGCGCCTATAATAGATATACGCTTAGGCATTTCTTCAAGAGTCATTGCATCCTTATAATTGATGATTTTCTTATTGTCGAAAGGAGTGTTCAAGAATTCTTTTGCACGAGCTCCTGTAGCTATGATTATGCAATCTGACTTGAATTGTTTTTTATTGCACTCTATAATATTTTGATCAATTATTTTAGCATAGCCATTGTAAACATCTATTTTATTTTTTTTCATCAAATACTCAATACCTTTAGATAGCCTTTTAGATATTTTTCTAGATCTAGAAATTATCTTTTTCCAATCAAAAGAAACATCTGTTACATTAATTCCAAAACTCGAAGACTTAAGTATTGTTTGATATATCTCAGCATTTTTCAATAAAGACTTAGTAGGAATACATCCCCAATTCAAACAGATCCCGCCTAAAGCCTCTTTTTCAAAATCAGCTACTTTATAGCCTAATTGAGCAGCCCTAATAGCTGCAACATATCCTCCAGGACCACCTCCTACTACAGAAACATTGTAATTCATTTATATTCCTCAAATTTTTCACCATAATACTCCGTATATATCGTTGGAGTTTCACGAATGAAGACTTTGTACAATGAGAATTCTTTTTCATTAAAAAATGGCTCTATTTGGTTCCATACAAAAACAACTAAATTTTCTGTAGATGGAGATTTCCCTTTAAACCATTTTATATCTTCGTCTATCTGACAGTGATCAAGAATGCTAATTACTTGCTTTTTCACAATATCATTTAGCCATTTAAGGTCTACTAAAAAGCCAGAATCAGGATTAGTTTTTCCTTTAACAGTTATCCTTAAAATATAATTATGGCCATGATTTCTAACATCATCGCCAAAAACTTCTATATTTTTTTGCTCACTCCAACTTTTATTCCAATACTTATGAGCTGCACAAAACTTATATTCTTTAGTTATTAAGGGCATATTATATAGTTATTTAGTAATCTCAAATTTAGATATTTTTATCATCTTATAAAATACCTTAATCTTAATATCTAGCTTTCATTTCTTGTACTTTTCTTTTTTTTGATGCCGACCAAGAGCATATAACGCAATTATTCAAATCATGATTTCTGGCAGGACAGTGTTCTCTTCCAAAAAAAATAATTTGCAAATGCCTTTTATTCCACATTTTATTAGGCCATAACCGTTTTAAGTCCCTCTCTGTTACAACCACATTATTTGCTTTTGAAAGCCCCCATCTTCCTGCAAGTCGATGTATATGAGTATCAACTGGGAAAGCAGGAACTCCATAACATTGAGACATGACAACGCTTGCAGTTTTATGACCTACCCCAGCCAGGCTTTCCAAATAATTCCAATCTTTACGCATACCTCCACCTTCTATCAATTGATTTGCCATCTTTTTTAAATTTTTAGCTTTAGTTGGAGCTAAGCCTATCTCTTTAATCAGGTTCTGTATAGTGTTTACACTAAGCGTATTCATTAATTCAGGGCTATGTGCTTTTTCAAATAATTTAGGAGTAACCTCATTAACCTTTTTATCTGTAGTTTGAGCAGATAGCATAACCGCAACAAGAAAGGTATATGAATTTACCGAATTGAGAGGAATTTGTGTTTTTGGATATAACCTATCTAAAATTTTACCTATTTTTTGTGCTTTTTCAAATCGAATCATAAGCATTTTGCACTTTACTAGTTATATGTTTTTGATTTTAATATTATAAGAACGATCAAGAGCTCTTTTATAAAAAATATTACCAGACAATGCTTTCTCAATAGGAATAGCCCCACTTCCAATATTTTTATTCATAATTTCAATCATCACTATGGATGCATGCCATCCGGTCCATTTCTCCATTGCTAAAAAGCCTGTTTCTTCATCATACATTTCTTCAATATCAACAATTGTAGTTTTTTCTCTATTTTCATGGCTTCCTTTAACCATAACTCTCATTAAGCAAATATCTTTATTTAAGCTAGTTGTTAATTTTGGAGATAAAAGATGGTGATAGAATTCCCTAGGAGATACTTTTGTCTCTTTAAAATCTATTTCTTTTTCTTGAAACAAACCTAGCTCTCGAAAAGCTTTCATTTGACTCCAATGCCCCTTGTATCGGAGAGTTTTATTATGCAAAACATCTAATTTCCCTTCATAAGTCCAAGGCATCGTGGAAAGACCTCCAGAGGTTACAGCGGCTTCAAGCTCTCCAATATTATCAAACCTAATATTTTCTAAATATTCAAAGCAAGGTACCTCAACTACTTTTTTATTTTCTATAAAATATGCCATTCCATCATACTCGTTTGTTAGGCCTTGTATATTAAAAAACAAAGAATAGTTCCAAGGGGGCTTCGGATTCTGAGGAAGCCCTCCATCCCAAACATAAACTTCTTTAGGGCTATCCATAGACTCTATTCCTAGCATCGCAACACTAACATTCATTCCTGGTCCCATTCCACAATCTGGAACAATTGTTATATTTGCATTCTGAGCTTCTTTATTTTTTAAAAGCTGTTTTTTAACATTTAGTGTATGCCCTCCCAAGTCGACCATTGAGGTTTTACTTTTAATAGCTACATCAGTTAAATAGGGATTTAATTTATAAGGAACAGAACTTAAAAAGATATCATAAGGGGCAAGGAAAGTAATTAATTTTTCTTTATCGCAAATATTAAAAGAAACATGTTTTGCTCTGTACTTAAGTAAAGAAAAAATTCTGTCTGAAGAAGCGGCTGATTGCTTAGAATTAATATCTAAAAAAGTTAAATCTATATTATTACAAAATTTAACAAGATCGAATGCAGCAGCAGTGCCCTGCCTACCTGAGCCTATAATACATACTTTTTTTGTGCTCATAATTTAAATCCTCTAATTACTAACTATAAATTTATTAAATTAATATATAATCAATTAATAATAAAAATAACTTTATTTAAATTAGGGGTAGTATGAAAAACAATATATTGCGGTTTATTTTATTTTTATCCATTTCATTATCTCAAAACATTTGGGGAAATGCATCCGTATCTACATCAGATCAACTTAATGCATTAACATTTAATCCAGCTGGTCTAGCTATAGATTATGGTGAGCTTGAAGGTCTTTTTATTCAGCCAGATTCAAATGGCAAATTTACCAGAGAATCAATTTTATATACATCTAGTCTATCGGAAGGCTTTGGAATGCAGACATCCTTTAACAGATTGACAAAGCCATTAAAAATAAATACCTATGATTCTTTCCAAATTGGCTTTGGATTTAATGTTTTCAAAAACTTAAATAGCGGAATTTCATACAATAATAAAACCAAACTATTTAAAACCGGATTATTATATAGACCTTTAAATGAATTATCTCTTGGTCTAACTGGAGACTTTGATAACGATAATAACTTTTCATCTGGAACTTTTGGATTTGCTGTAAGACCTCTTTCAACACATAAGCTAACTTTAGGATTTGATTATACTAAAAATGAAAATACAGAGTCCTACTATAAATCTTTTATTGAAATTCATCCATTGGATGGATTGAAGCTTTCATTTAGTTCAACAACTAAAAACAACCCTGATTTTAATATCAATTTAAGCTTTGTACTCTCTCCTTCAGTTGAACTGTTTACATCATCCATTAGTAATGACATATCAGAAAAGACCGGTATTGGATTTATGTCAAGTAGTCATATTAAGCCCACTCTTCAAACTGAAAATATCGGATCTGATATAAATGTCTTAAAAGTTAACCTTGATGGTACTTTCATTGAAGAGCCTCCAAAGTTAAGTCCATTCAATTTTGGTTTTCCTTCTATTTCATTTGGTTTATTTGATTTTCAAAATGATAATAAGCCTGGAATACAGCTTAGGACATGGATAGAAGAGATGGACACATATACAGAAGATGATAATATTAATGCCATGGTCATTAATCTTGGAACGGTAAATTGCGGCTTTTCAAAACGTCAAGAAATACGTAATGCATTAAACCGATTTAAAGAGTCTGGAAAAAAGATTTACGTATACAGTGAAAACAGCTTAACAAATGGAACATACTATATGATTTCAATGGCAGATGAAATTTACATGCACGAACAAAATAGCGTTTTTCTAAATGGAATATCATCAAATTTTGTATTCTATAAAGGCCTATTAGATAAATATGATGTTACGCCTGTTGTATATAAAGTAAACAAAGAAGGAAAATCCTATAAAGGTGCCATGGATCAATTTCTTAACACAGAACTATCTGATGAAATGGCTGAGGAGTATAATAAAATTTTTGACGACCTATACTATGTTTTTGTCAGAGATATTTCTGAGGGTCGTGGCTGGGATGCAATTAAAACTGAATCTATAATAGATAATGGTCCTTATCTTATTGCTGATAAAGCTGTAGAGGCGGGATTAATAACATCGACAATGTATCCTGATGAATTTAAAGATTATATAAAAAAAATAGATGATAAAAAAACAGCTTTCGTTGACTTCAAGCCTAAAAAAGAAGAATCTTTCTCGTATGCTTGGAAAGATGAAGAAAAAACAAATATAGCTATTATTTACGCTGTTGGTGGAATAATGTCTGGTGAAAGCAACCCTGGCCCTAAGGGCTCTTCTGTTATGGGTGATAAAACAATCATAAAAGCTTTTAAAGAAGCCAATGGAAATGATGAAATTGATGCTATAATATTAAGAATTGATAGTGGTGGAGGATCTGCTATTGCATCTGACATGATGTGGAGAGAAATGTTTAAAGCTCGTCAAGATTCTACAAAATCTAATAAGCCGCTTATTGTATCAATGTCTGACGTTGCAGCATCAGGAGGTTACTATATAGCCACAGAAGCTGATAAAATTGTTGCCAACGAAACTACAATAACTGGTTCCATAGGAGTTATAAGCTTTTGGCCAAATTTTTCAAAATTAATGAAAAACAATGGTATTAATTTTGATGATAGTATAAAAAGAGGTAAAAATGCTGACTTTAAATACATTTCTATAGCTAACCGAATGCACAACGAATACGAACAAAAAAAGATACAAGAATCTCTTAATAATGTTTATGATATTTTTAAAAAAAGAGTTATCAACGGTAGAGAAAATCTAAATGATATGGATGAGCTAGATAATATTGCGCTTGGTCGAATATGGACCGGTTCCGGAGCAAAAAATGTATTCCTCGCTGATGAGGTTGGAGGACTAAAGAAAGCTTTAGAAGTGACAAAAAATATGCTTGAAATCCCAAATACAGCTCCTATCAAAATTCACGAATATCCTAAAATATATGATAATAGAATCGACATCAGCTTAGGTCTTAACGCAAAGGACAATATAACACTTTATGATATGGTTCCAGACCATTTAAAAGAAGAGTTAGACATAATTGACAAGCTTCCAATGCTTTATTCTGATGATATGCTTATGATTATTCCATTTGAGCTTACTTTTAAATAATTTTAATTTGAGTTTTGAAAACACTTTACTATTTTATTGAATGATTCGTTTTTTTTTATTTAACATAGTAATTCTGTCATTTATAATCTGCAATGTAGATAGATCTATTATTTATTCTACAGGCACTTACAATCCTAATGAAGGCTATACAATATCAGGAGATTTTTCTGTAGCCAATAAATTCTATATACCAAACAACGATTACGGAATGGAATACTTTAAATTTAACCTCTCCAAACAAAGTGACGTAGCGAATGTTATTTTTCAAATTCATGAAGATGAAAACAATAAACCTGGAAATATTATTGGAAGTTGGGATTTTTCTATATCTAGTGATTCTGCTAGAGAGTACTCTATATACGCCTTTCAAGACTGTATAGACTTTTTAGCTAATCAATATTATTGGCTATCACTAAAAGCTGCTGATGCTCAAACATCTGCTATTTGGTTTTACTCAGAAGATAATAGTTTCACTTACTCCTATAGTAATGATAATCAAACTGATTGGTCTATTGGTGAGCCAGGATATTCAGGAAATGTAAAGATATATGCAGAAGGTTATTATTATCCTGAACCAGTTTTAGGAGATATGAATCAAGACTTCAACCTTACCATTCAGGATATTATTATAATGGCAAATCACATATTAGAAAATACAGATATTTCTAATGAAGTGCTTTTTAATGCAGATATAAATAGTGATTTTCAACTTGATATAATAGATATAATATTAGCAATCCAAATTATTTTAAATCCGAAGAATATGCCTTTATTTGAGCTTGTAGATGTAAACCCTAATTCAACTTTTTTCAATCAAAGTATTGGTCCCGAATCTTTTCCCAATGAAGTTTCTTGCTACTATTTTGGTAAACAGGGTTGAGCTTTATGCAGGAACCGGTTCGGTATACTTAATAGATTGTATGAAGAACTTATCAGTGAAGGAATAACTGATGTTAATTTTATGGGTATTAATGGATATCAATACATTGATGATTCATATAGCTGTATGATTTGCGACAATCTTGAAGCTTGTACAAATTGTGAACAAGTAAATACGATACCATGGGCTCAGGATTATGATGATGGCCTAAACTGTCAAAATGAAAATGAATCTGACTGTGAAGCCTTAGATGAAGTTGGTGACGTTTGGGATTTATGGGATGTTTCATTAAGAGACTTTATAATTCTTGATAAGCAAGGACACTTAATTGTTCGCATAAATTTAACCTATACAAACCCAGACCCTGAATCTACCTGTGGTGAAAACTATCAAACAATTAAAAACCTTATTTTAAATGCTCGATAAACTCTTTTCCTATTAAATATATTTGATATAATTTAATTGATGGTCAATTTTAAATTTTTAAACAAAACAATTAAAGGAGTTTTTAAATCATGCTTGTAACTAAAAATGCACCTAGCTTTAAAACTTTGGCTGTAATGCCAGATAATTCTATTAAAGAAGTTTCACTTGAAGACTATAAAGGTAAAAAGGTTGTTCTTTTTTTCTATCCATTAGACTTTACATTTGTTTGCCCTACTGAGCTTCTTGCTTTTAATAAAAGATTAAATGAATTTGAATCAAGAAATACTCAAGTACTGGGATGCTCTGTTGATTCTAGATGGTCTCATTTGGCATGGAAAAACACTGACGTTAATAAAGGTGGAATTGGTCAAGTAAAATACCCTCTGCTACAAGACTTAGATAAATCCATTGCAAGAAATTATGATGTTTTAGTTGGAGCAAAAGAAGCTTTCGTCGAAACAGAAGAAATCTCTGAGACTACTACTATTGGTGGAGGAATCGCTCTTAGAGGATCTTTTCTTATTGATGAGGAAGGTGTTGTTCGTCATGCAGTTTTGAATGACCTTCCCTTAGGAAGAAATATAGATGAAATGCTAAGAATGATTGATGCGCTAACTCACAATCAAAAACACGGTGAAGTTTGCCCTGCAGGATGGAAAAATGGTGAAGATGCAATGTCAGAATCACCAGAAAGTGTATCTAGTTACTTATCAGAAAATTCAGAAAACTTATAAAGGAGTATAAATATGAAAAATACAGTAAATGCTCACTGCGACGGACCGTGCGGAGTATATGATCCAGCAAGTGCAAGAATAGCTGCAGAAGCTGTTCTATCTATGACAAAAAAAATGTTAGACCTAACTGTTCCAGAGCAGAAGGAATCTATGGTTTTTTACAATAATACTCTAAGTAGATATTCGAGCATAAAAGAGCAAGAAGCTCAAAAGTGTAAAGATGAGATTTTATTGCTTTGGACTGATTTCTTTAAACCTGAACATCTTGATCAAAATCCAGATCTACATACTTTGTTTTGGAACACAGCAAAATTATGTAGTGCTTGTAAAATTGAGGTTTCAATTGACCATGCAAATGAATTGCTTGAAAATATTAAAAAAATTCACAATTTGTTTTGGTCAACTAAAGGAAGAACTATTGATTGGTATACAGCAGGGTAATTAATTGCCGACAGCTGATAGAAATATAACTTTTAGTGTTAATGGTAATAGCATGGTTCCTACTTTCTCAAACGGAGATGTAATTAAGTTTGATAAATTTGATTCTAGGTATACTGTGGATGTTGGTGATGTTATAGTATTCAATCATCCCTTTAAAAAAAACCTAAAATTAATTAAAAGAGTCACTCACACATTGGATTCATCAAATTTTTATGTTCAAGGCGATAACCCTGGAATTCTTGAAAGTGAAGATAGCCATAATTTTGGATACATTCATAAAAAAACCATTATTGCAATAAAAAAAAGGAAATAAAATGACAACTCCTAAAAAAACTTTACTATCAAGCTCTATTGTATTAATTAGTCTAGGTTTAACTGGATACTTTTTAAAGCTTTCACCAACAGCCCTAATACCTGTTTTCTTTGGACTTATTTTATTTATATGTTTCTTTTTTTACGATAGAAAACCTAAGCTTATAGCTCATATTTCAGTTGGATTGGTACTGTTAGTTTTTTTAGCTCTTTTCATGCCTTTATCAAAAAGAATATCTGATCAAGATATAGGTGGATTAATTAGAGTTGGATTAATGCAATTATCATGTTTATATTCGCTAATCTGTTTTATAATGAGCTTCGCAAAGGCAAGAAGTAAGTAAATTAGTTTCAATAATTTATTTAAAATAATGGAAGGGTGGACAATGGCTGTCAAGCGGTTTTGAAAACCGTCGCCCCATTGGGGTTGCAGGTTCGAATCCTGTCCCTTCCGCACTGGAGAGTTGGCAGAGTGGTAATGCAGCGGATTGCTAATCCGTCGGCGGGTAATACCGTCGCATGAGTTCAAATCTCATACTCTCCGCTCGATAACGAACAAGCCCCTTCAGAAATGAGGGGGTTTTTAATTATAATCCCCCACTCTACTTACGGTATCAACCTAAATCAAAATAATCCAAATTAATGCAGATTAGTACACCAAAATTAGTACACCAACACAAAATTAGTAGTTTTTAGAATAATTATAAGTGGCACGATTACCCCTATTTATGTTATTTTATTCAATCAAATTAGTTTATGGTGCATTATTGCATAATAGAACTGTTATAGTAGATAAATTTATAATTGGTAGTTAATAGATGTTAAAACAAGAACGATACGATACATATATAAACAGGATTAAACGAGAACAAAACGATAAAGCTTGGAGTATACCTCATCCAGATACTGTTATAAAATGTATGATTTTAGAAGAGTTCTTAATATCGGCTCGATTAAAACCTTTGTTAAATGATTTTAAAACAGATTCACAATTACTAACATTAAAGTTTGTTGTCCATCATTTAGTTATAATAAAGATTGACAGAGTTAGCCCTGCAAAAAGAAACCATGAAGAATATGGTTCTAAATGGGAATCATTGAGAAAAACTTTTCAATGGATTGGTTGGGGAACTCCGAGAATAACAAATCAAACTCATTTAAAACCACATATGCTAAAACTTTATAAACATATGGATAAGTTGGGTTATTCTATTAAAAAGCAAAATGACTTAGTCTTTGAATTATTTAAGACAATTGCACAAATAGTCAAATCTCCAGAAAGTCATGAGCGATTTAGAAATAGATTGTACAAAGATGGTGTTGATAAATTAGAAAAAGAATCACTCGCTCCCATAAAAGGTCATTTAAATTGGATGGCTAACTTTGTAAGCTCTAATCCACCAGAACTATTCAATGCCCAGTCAAAAGAAAATGAAGCAGTTACAGAGATTGAGAACATTTTAGGCAAATTAGATAGAGACAAGTGAGCGAAATAGAGTATTAATATATATATCTACCCTTATTTATCTCTTATATATGTTTATATAGTGTGAACTTGTCTTGAAAAATATAGATTTTGTTTTCTATAAAATCTGGTTGAACTTGTCTTGAAAATTCAATATGATTCAACCCCCCTACAGGCACATTGGCAGGGGCACATATAAACAAAAACATTCATACTCATTCTTAAATAATTTTTAAAAGTTTTGTATATTTTAATGCAAAAAAGGGAGAGTGTTATGAGGAAGATTATTTTAATGTGTTTATTTGGCTTTATGTTTAGTCAGGTAAAGTTGGAAACAAGAGTGTATGAATTTAATATTAATTTGACAAATGGTGAAACTGAGTTTGATTTTGATATAGAAGAAATAACAGGTCACGATTTATCCTATGCCGTATTTGAATTTGTTGGCATTGATGATTACACTTGGTTTGATTATGTTGATATGGTTTATCAATGTGATAACATAGGATATTCAAGCGATGTTTTTACTTGGGAAGCTCCAGGTTTAATTAGCAACTCAGAATCACAGCTATACTTAAAAGATTCAAATTGTACCCTAAGAAACACTACATCAAATACTTATTTTAATAGGGTTTTATACTTATCAATCACTGCCGAATTCCCTGAGGAAGATACAGGCTACATTGAAGAAGGTTTTGACTTTTGTTTAGCCTCAGGCAATAACTTGGTTGCATTCCCTTGCAAAGACCCAGTAAGTGTAAATACAGCTCTTCCCGACCTTGCACAATCTGAG
>PAHI01000070.1 GCA_002705575.1 Fidelibacterota bacterium
TATAATGGATGATTTTAATGATTTTATAGACGATGTATTTGGTCCTGATAACCAAAGACCTCTAACAACAGAACTAGACTTTACAGAAACAGAGGCTTTAGTTCAATTAATATTATATCTATATGATGAAGAAAAGCAAGATCAACAAGAATGTGGTTGTGAAGACCACATGTTCTTTAATGTAGATAAATTAAAAGATGCTTTACAGCATTCTGGTATAGATATGGAAAAAGAATTAAAGATTTATAGGGAGGCATTGGACGATGAGCAAGAAGAAGAATAAATATGTAACTAAAGACAGTTTTCAATTAGTGTTTGGATTTGATTATCCAAAAGTAGTTAATGGTTTTTTATACGGAAAGTATCTTAAAAGCTATAGTTTAGCGCCTAGATCATCTCAAAAAAAGGTGGTTTTGGGTTGAATATGTAAGGAAAATTGCATATTTTTACTACTCAATAACACTAAAAATGACAAATTGTATACAATGTGATAGCAATATTATTTGTTTATCAGATGATGAACTGAGAAATTTAAATGAAGAAGAACTAGATAAATATTTAAAATGCGATGAAAGTTTCCTTAAACCTAACCAAGTTGAAAGGCAACAAATTAACACCAAGCGAGTTCGTTTACATGTTCCTGCAGAGCGGGGGCAGTAAGCAACTTAAGAAGTATCTAGAAATCCTACCTATAGACAGAGAAAAATTACAGACACGTGGCTTTATAAAAATTATGCCCGATCAGTCCCTTGTGCTCCGTCAAAAAGCGTTAGATTTATTTAAGGTACGTGGGTGTGAAGATTGTTGGAATCAATTTGCATTGGCCTATCCTATAAAGGATCAGGGCCGACCCCTTCATAATGATATGAAGCGTAATAGATTAAAGTATATATCCTTGATAGAACATAATCCGGGCTTGCACGAAACAATTATTAAAGCTCTCGATGCAGAGAAAGACGACAGAAGACGTGCAGGTTTTACAGGAGAGTTCCGACCTAGATGGAAAATGATGAGTAGTTATTTAAATCAAGAGGCATGGACTATGTACGAAAATGTAGAACCCCCAGAAACAAATAATGAAAAAACTTATGGAAATGATTTAATATGAGTGAAGAACAAAAGCCTCTTCCGTGGAGGCATATTTCTCAAGCATCTAATGCTGCTATACGCTACATAGATGCAAGGAGAAAAGGTGAAATTAAGTCATTAATAACACCATGGAAAAAATTTAATTCTATTTCCATGGGTGGTATTGAATGGCAAACAATAACTACTATTGCTGGTATGTCTGGTAGTGGTAAGACTGCAATACTTGGGCAGCTTGAGACGGGATTGAAAGATCTAAATCAAGAAGAAGATTTTGCTATCTTATCGTTTAACTTTGAAATGTTATCTTCAAGGCTTGTTGGTAGAAGGCTTAGTAATAAATTAAATATTACTACACAGCAACTCTATAGTTCATCAAATAGTTTTCAACTAAATGATAATTACTATATGAACGCTGTAAAAGAAACAAGAAGGTTAAACAAATATGAAATATATTATGTAGATATACCCGGTAGTGTTCAGTCTATTAGAGATACTATATTAAAGTTTTCTAATGATATGAATAAAGCAGTTGTAGTTATGCTTGATCATACTTTATTGGTTAAAAAAGCAGGAGGATTACAAGACAGAGACTTATTATACGATTTAATGGCCATGTTTAATGGATTAAAAAAGATTATAAAGATATCTTTTGTATTAATATCACAAATGAATCGTAATATAGAAGTGTCTGAGCGTATTCAGAATCCTGATTTACATTATCCAAAAAAGCAAGATCTCTTTGGTGCAGATGCATGTTACATGTACTCAGATTTAGTTATTGTAACACATCGACCAGAGATGCTTGGAATTAGGGCTTATGGTCCTAGAAGATGGCCTACAGAGAATGCAATATTTTGGCATTATCTAAAGGTTAGAGAAGGTGAGCCTTGTATTGCGCTTATGCAAAACGATTTAGCTCACAATCAAATATTAGATGCACAACCAACTTATTCAAATAATAAAGAAAAATAATAATGGCACAAGAAGTATTAATCGTTGGCGCTAGCGGTACAGGGAAATCTACGTCAATTGCAAACTTAAACCCTGAGTCTACATTTATTGTTAACGTGGCGCGTAAAGCGCTACCATTCAAAGGATGGAAGACAAAATATCCAGCATTTACAAAAGATAATCCAAGTGGTAGATTTTATTCTAGTGACGCACCACAGGATATTCTTAAATGTTTAAATTATATCAATGACAAGCGTACTGAGATAAAGACAATTGTCATTGATGACTATCAATACACTATGGCTAATGAATATATGCGTAGGGCTACAGAGACAGGCTTCAAGAAATTTACTGACATTGCTCAGAATGCTTGGAGTATTGTTAATGCAGTTAAATCTATGCGTGATGATTTGCTTGTAGTATTCATGATGCACTCGGAGGTCTCATTCGACGCACACGGTAACAAAGTAACAAAAGCAAAAACGATCGGTAAGATGATGGACAATGTAGTTACTCTTGAGGGCATGTTTACTATTGTATTGTATACAGATGTTACTAAGGGAGAAAGCGGTATGGAGTATGCATTCTTAACACAGAATGACGGGGCTAATACTGGCAAATCTCCTAAGGACATGTTTGGATCTGTTAAAATACCAAACGACTTAACATTAGTGGCGAAAGCTATTAAAGATTATCAATAATTTATATTTTTTAATTTAATTTTTTTAGTATGTACGGAAGTAATGTAGAAAGTAACAGTACAGGTGGCGTAGCTCCTGAGGTAGGTATTATCGAAAACTGCGAAATGGTTGGTGTCACTATGAACACTGACAAAGGTGGTAGATTGGACTTTGAGTTCAAACAACCAAATGGCTCTAGTGTCAAACATGCTGAGTTCCCTGCTAATCCAGACTTTGGTGATGTAGAGAAACAAGCTATGGATGTATCTAGAAGAGTTAAGCACATTGCAACTAAGTTTATGAACGAGTCTGAGTTTGTTATTAACGATGTTAATAGCTTCGAAGAGTATGGGCATAAGGTTGTAAGTTTAATGGGTCAAAAATATTTAGGTAGGAAGTTTAGAATGCTATTTATTTATAAAGGTAAGTATGCATCTTTACCAAAGTATCCTAATTTTATTGAAGGCATGGAGACGCCGGCAGATAAAACTAATATTTATATTTCAGACTGGAACAAGAAGAAGCTTGTTAAGCCTGAGCCCGATGCGCAGCCAGTTAATTTAACAACTGCTACAAGTACGAGCACAACTGACATGCCATTCTAATGTATGGTTCTAAGGTAGTTGAGTTAAACGATGAAGAGATTCTAGGTAGGATATCCTGCTTAGATATCTTTTCATATTATATTGGTAAAGATTTTAAATTAGGCAAGGCTATACGTTCGCCTTTGCGTAAGGATAAGTCTCCTTCGTTTACTATCTTCAAGCATAATAGTGGTAGATACTTTTATAAAGACTTTAGCACAGGTGAGACAGGTGATTGTTTTACATTCTTGGTTAAGATGTATTCAATCAAACGATTTGATACATATCGCCTTGTAGATAATGACTTTCAGTTGGGTATATCCACTCAGTCTTTTACTGCGCCTACAAAGAAATATGTGGGTAAGCATATAAAGGAGTTGGAAGATATAGAACCCTCTTCTACTACGATACAAATTAAATCTCGTGCTTGGAATGGGCAAGAAGATAAAAAGTTTTGGGGTAAATATGGTATTTGTTGCAAGATACTAGATAAGTATAATGTTAAACCTGTTGAACATGTATGGATTAATGATAATCTTATAGTTAGTTCTAACAAATACAATCCTATTTATGCCTATGACTTTGGTGATGGTAAATTTAAAATATATCAACCTTATAATAAATCTCATAAGTGGTTAAGTAATACTAGCGCTCATGACTTACAAGGCTCCCACCAACTCCCAGAAAGTTGTGAGACGCTAGTCATTACTAAATCACTAAAAGACGTTATGTGCCTTGATATATTTGGTATATATGCAGTTGCTCCTTCATCGGAGAGCTGTATTATTCCTAAAAATATTGTGGATAATTTATATAAAAGATTTAATAAAATATACATACTGTATGACTTTGATAGAACAGGTGTATCCTTTGCTAACAAGCATAAAAAATTATATAATTTTATTCCATTATTTTTTACTAACGGAAAATTTAATACCTTTGACTTCAAATCAAAAGATTTGTCCGACTATATAGCTAATAATAGTGTAAGGGATGCGGCGAAGTTAATAGAGATTATATGTATAGAGGAATATTCATACCAGGAAATGTACCGTCAAGCAAAAATGGAAGAAGATGGACAGGTAGGTACTTTATCGTCTCCAAACAAACTCAAAGATACTATAAAAGTTCAAAAAAGTATTGGATAGAATACAAGAAAGAGTTTCAAAAATTATTAAAAGGAAAAGATTCACAAAACAAGAAGCCATATCGAATCACGCTTAAGTTTGTAAGAAAGAGTAGACATAAATTTGATTATGTTAACCCTGCACAAACTATACAAGATCAGATGGTAAAATACGGGTGGATAACTGATGATAATGCAGATGAAATGATTCCTATATTCTTAGAGTTTGTTTATGATAAAGACAACCCAGGAGTTTATATTAATGTTTTAAAATCTAAAAAATGACAAAACCAAAAATTATATATCCTCAAGAATTCAGAACAAAATGTTTTAATCACTTAAGACATTTTATGGATATCAGATTATTAACAACTGCTATGGATTATGGCAGAGACAATGTTGTTCGCTACTATATTGAAAGAGCACTTGATGACCCGACTTTGTATATAGATACAGTTATGGTTAACGAGGAAGAAAGGAAAGTAGCAAATGATAAAATATTTACTTATGCAATAAGACAAGAATTGTATAATGATTTCATGAATTTATTAACTAAAACACTAGATAAAAAAGATGGCAGATCAAAATTATTTCGCTAGCGAAGCCATATCTAATAGTGATCTTGGGTATTTAAAGTTGTCTCCTAGACAATTTATACTAAGAAAACGAAAAGATATGCAAACAAAGAGTGGCGCCATGGAGCTTGGCAGCCTTATACATATGTTTACATTAGAACCAGATAGTTTTATTATTGCAGATGTAGAACCTGTAGGAGGTAAAATGGGTGAGTACATAAAAGCTTATTATGAATTAGAGAGGTCAAATACACCTGAAGATAAGATACCAGATTTAGCTTATAAAGTATCAGGTTATAAACCAACACATTCTAAACCAGAAACTGTGCTCAAAAGTTTTAAAAACAAACAGGAAAATGTAGCTTTTTATAATTATTTAAAAGAATCTACAGACAAGATAGCTCTTAATACTAAGGACAAAAACATTATTGAAGGTTGTTTACAAAGTTTACGTAGCCATAAGCAGTCTAATGAATTATTATTTTCTGAGGCAAAAGATGATATAGAAGTTTTTAACGAGGAAGAAATGTTCTTTAACCTGCATGATGTGGATTGTAAATCTAAACTAGATAGGATCATTGTAGACAATAAAAATAAAGTGGTGACTATAGTAGATCTTAAGACAACTAGTAATCAGGTATATGGTGACTGTACTAAATTAGACTCTAATACAGGTATTCTTGCCAGAGACTGGTATACTACAGGTTTTATGTATTCGTGTTTACAATATTCTTATTACAGGCAACTAGCTTTTTATATTAGCGCAGCTAAGTCTAAGTATCCAGATTATGAAGTTAAAGCTTTTATAATTGCAGTGGATACAAAAGGATTTTATGATGTAGCAGTTTATAAATTGCCAGATGAATGGATTCAAGAAGGTAATGATCAAATTAAATGTTTATTAACCGAGTATAAAAACTATAAAGAGTCTAATAACTGGCATGTAAAAGAAGGTTATGAAGATGTAGTAGAATACTAAAACCATTAATCGCAATGAAGAAAGACTATCAAAGCAGAAAGGTGCGAAATAAATCCTTTACTTATGTTCTTCCTTTATTTTCTAGTTATTTTGATATAGTAAAACAAAATTTATTAAATACATATTTATATAATGAAGATTATCCTGATTTAAAAAATCATTTATTTTTCTTATATAGATTTTCAGGCGATTTAGTATTTATTGAATATGAAGATTATCTTAAAACTCAAAAGTTATTTGAGGTTGCATATGATCCAGATAAGTATCATGTAATGTATGCATTTAAGATACCAAGTTTATATCAAGGCATTTATGACAAGTTTATTAAAGGTAAGTATTCTAAGTTTTCGGATGATTACAAAATCCAATTATTTAAGTTTCATGCAATAACAGATCCAGACCATAGAGTTGCACAAGTTTTATTCAGACACCCTGACTTACGTGAGGAGTGGGAGGAGAAACTAGATGTATCTATATCTGAAGAGGCAGAAGTATCTTCTCCTCCAGATGAAAAAATGGAGACATATTCAAAGGAGCTTAAGTATAAGGACCCAATGAAAACTCATTTTGAAAATATAAAAAATAAATTTAAATGAAAATTCAACAACAACTGAACGTCAATGAAGTTATTGGCGCTCAAAAACAACACAAGTTCAAAATCACGGACGGATCACAGGCTATCATTATGGATAGCCTTATTAATTTATACTCGGACCCTATTGGTTCGATTGTTCGTGAGATTACATCTAATTGTATTGACGCAAATCGTGAGAGAGATCTTAAACTAGCAGGCAAAATCCCTATGGATCCTGAAGACAATAAAGCATTTTGGTCTACTAAACAAACTGTTTGTATCGAATACTTAGATAAAAACTCCATTCTAAATATAGAAAGGTGTATTATATTCCATGATTATGGTTGTGGTCTATCTCAAAGACGTGTGCAAGATGTATTTACTACATTTGGTGCATCAACTAAGAGAGATAACAACTATGAGATTGGTGGCTTTGGTCTTGGTGCAAAATCACCTTTGGCCTATGCAGATACTTTTTATGTATCTAGTAAATTTAATGGGACTGAGACATATTATATGATTTATCGTAACAATGATAATGTACCACATATGGACCAGGTGTACAAAACATCGACAGACCAACAAAATGGTACAACTATTATTGTTCCTATTAAAACAACTAATGATGCTGTTAATTTTGGTAAGGCTATTAGTGATCAGCTTGCATATTTTAATAATGTTATATTTAAAAATATAGAGTATTTAGGTAAAATACTTAATTATTATAATAAACATAGTTCTGCTAAAGTTTTGGAAGAGACAGATAGTTATGTTATAACCAGTGATGGTTCATTTCCATGCCTTCTTGTAGGTAGAGTTAGATATCCTATTAACTGGGATTTAATTAAATTACGTGAGTATGACTATAAAGCTAGTGTAGCTTTTAAGTTTGATATTGGAGTTCTTGATCTTGTACCTTCTCGTGAGGAGGTAAGATATACTGCTAACACTATTAATTTAATTACTAAAGCACTTAATGATGTTAAAGATCAGTTTAAAAAAGATGTATCAGTTAAATATGCTTCTTGTACAGATTATGTAGATTATTTAATATCTATATCTCATATATCAAGTAGATATTCATCTTATAATAGTATTGCTAGTGATGACCCTTTTGCTGTAAAGACTAATATGGTAAAACTATCTGCATATGATGTTGACTTTAGTCCTAATAAGAACCTTAGTCCTAAAAATACAACAAGAGGTTCAGCATTTTATAAATTATTTGCTGGTATATCTATATATTATTGTAGATTATCTACTAATCCTTCAGCTATAGGAGGTAAAACAATTCTTAATACACAGATACATGCTTGGGATGTATTTCTTAATCGTTTAAATTCATGTGACAAGATGTATCATGTTAAAGGTAATTTTAGTAAACTTAAAAGTTTTACTATTTTAAATGATAAAGATTCTTTTATTGCATTTAAAGCTGATAAAGATAAGATAGGAGAAAGAGTTGAGAAACAGAATTTTGTAGATGATCGTAGTGATTTTGTTAAATTAGCTGCTTTTAATACAATTTCAAAATTACTTACTAACTCTAAGTTTGTTACATCTTATGATAATGTAGAAGAAGCAGATCTTGAGGAGAGTACTGGAGTTATAGTTGACAATAAAACTCTTCGTAAAATCAATAAAATGGTATTTGCTCGTGATGCTTATATTAAAGCTACTGGTTATGAGACAGAAATTAAACATACTAATAAAGAATATAAGATTTCTACTCTTCAAGAAAAACTGCAAGCAGAAGATTCTATTTTAAAAACTGTTGTCTATGCTGAAACCAAAGATATATTAGAACTTAATAAAGTTGTTATAATACTTAGTAGTAGTCAAGATTATATTAGCTCTCCGTATGCTACCTACGAGTATTATTTTAATAAAGGAGCTTATAGAGTTTTAAAAGTATCTAAAAGTGTAGCAAAAGAGTTTAAAGATTTAGAAGGATTTATAACAGCACATGAATTTATGAAAAACCCAAAACACCTGCAGAGATTTATAACTGCACAAAAAATCGATAAGTATATCAAGAGTTTTAGTTTCTTATCTAAGTTTAGCGATTATGATAGACCATTGTATGGTTTGTATTGTTCTCTTAATCAGTATCATAATAACAATACTAATAATTGTTGGAATTGTGAAAAGGATATAAAACCTATAGTTGAAGAAATTATGAAACTAGATATACCCGACGAGGTTAGGTACAATATGAAGATGATAGACAAACTAGAAGA
>PAHI01000010.1 GCA_002705575.1 Fidelibacterota bacterium
AAAAATATAGAATTTGTTCATGGAAACATAAATGACCAAAATCTGGTTTCAAAGATTTTCAAAGATTTTGGAATTACACATATTATTAATTTTGCTGCAGAGTCGCATGTTGATAGGTCTATAAATGATCCATCAATTTTCTTAGAAACTAATATATTGGGAACTTATAATTTATTAGATTGCTTTAAACGAAATTGGGAAATAAATAATAAACCTAAAAGTTGGAGATTTTTACATATAAGTACTGACGAGGTTTTTGGTAGCTTAAAAATTGATGAAAAACCTTTTTCTGAAGTTTCTTCCTATAAACCAAGATCCCCTTATGCTGCAAGTAAGGCTTCTAGTGATCATTTAGTAAGGGCTTGGCATAATACATATGATATCCCAACTTTGATAACTAATTGTTCAAATAATTATGGTCCTTTTCAATTTCCTGAGAAACTAATTCCATTGACTATTACAAATATAATAAGAGGTAAGAAAATACCAGTTTATGGAGATGGATTAAATATTAGAGATTGGCTTTTTGTTGGAGATCACTGCAGTGCAATTGATATAATCCTCCAAAAGGCAATACCTGGATCAACATATTGTATTGGTGGTAATAATGAGCTTACAAATATAGACCTAATTAATCAAATATGTATATTAATTGACGAATATGCTCAAAAGTTAAATATAAATTTAAGTAAAAATAAAAGTAGCAATTTAATAAGTTATGTTGAAGATAGACCTGGACATGACAAGAGATATTCTATAAATTCAGAGAAATTATTAAATGAACTTAACTGGAAACCAAAAATTAAATTTAAAGATGGACTTAAAACTACTGTAAAATGGTATTTAACAAACTTTTCTTGGTGGGAGCCAATTATAAAAATCAATAACCATTAGGATTCAATTTTTTGCATTTCCAGCCATCTCTGCACATATCTTCAATAGAAATTTTTGGTATTATTCCTAATTAAGAAATAAGCATAGAATTATCTGCTACAAGAGAGCAAAATCACAAGGTCTTCTTTCCGAAAAAACATATGGGACTTTCACATTATTTATTTTTTCAAAGGTTTAAACAAGATTCAATACAGAAGTTCCCTTACCTTTTCCAATATTTAGTTTTAGATAATTAGATTTTTAGAAATCAAATGCTCCAATACTCTAATGTGTGCAATCGCTAGATCTATGACATGAATATAGTCTCTTATAGGTGTTCCATCCTCAGTAGGCCAATCATTACCAAATATTTTTAATTTCTTTTGTAATCCCAAGGCAGTATCTTTAATTAGCGGAAAATATTATTAGGAATTACTTTTGGATTTTCACCCATTAAACCTGACTTATATGCTCCAATGGAATTAAAGTATCTCAAAAAAGCCAAACGCCAATCTTGTCTATTTGAATTAAACAAATCCTCTAATAATATTTCTACTGTTAATTTTTATATTTCAATAAGGATTAATATGTTTTAATTTTGAATCTTCTTTTAAAAAAGATCTTTTAGCATTTGTATAAATTGTTGCACTACTACTAAATACTAAATTTGTAATTCTATATTTTGACATAATTTCTATTAAATTTATAGTACCTAATACATTTGTTTTCCAATACGAAATAGAATTAAATATTTATTCTGCTTCTGCCTTTAATCCTCCAAAATGTATAACACCATCTAAAGATTTATATTTTTTTATGATATCCCAAAAAACATGATTTATAAAATTTAAAAAATCCTGTATTATTAAAAAAATTGTTTATTAATGGAGACTTTAATACAAAATATTTGTTGCATTGGTGCAGGTTATGTTGGAGGACCAACTATGGCTGTTATTGCAGATAAATGTCCGCACTTAATAATTAATGTAGTTGATGTAAATATAGAAAGGATAAAAGCCTGGAATTCGCATGATTTATCTAAATTACCAGTTTTCGAGCCTGGCTTAGATGAAATCATTAAAAGAACTAGATTTAAAAATCTTAATTTTTCTTGTGATGTTGATGAGTGTATTAGAAAAGCTCAAATGGTTTTTATTTCCGTTAATACTCCAACAAAAAAGAAAGGGGTAGGGGCCGGTGAAGCAAGTGATCTGAAATACGTAGAGGCTTGTGCAAGACAGGTTGCAAAAAATGCTACAGGTCATACAATTGTTATTGAAAAAAGTACTTTACCAGTTAAGACCGCCGAGGTAATCAAAAAAATACTAGAAGATTATCAAATATTTAGTACAAATAATAATGCCAAAGCCACCTTCGATGTTCTTTCTAATCCAGAATTTTTAGCTGAAGGATCAGCTATCAATGATCTTGAGAATCCAGATAGAGTATTAATTGGTGGCCAAAATGAATTTGCAATTAATGCTCTTAGTCAAATTTATAGTAATTGGGTCCCAAAGAATAAAATATTGCATACTAATATTTGGAGTAGTGAATTAGCCAAGTTAACATCAAATGCTTTCTTAGCTCAAAGAGTAAGTTCTATTAATGCAATTGGGGCATTATGTGAAGCTACTGGAGCTGATGTAAAAGAGGTAGCAAGGGCCATTGGAACTGACACTAGGATTGGTTCTAGATTTCTTGATGCTGGCCCAGGGTTTGGAGGTAGTTGTTTTAAAAAAGATATTCTCAATCTAGTCTATTTATCAAAACATCTTGGTTTAGTTGAAGTTGCCAGTTTTTGGGAGGTTGTAGTGTCACTTAATAACTGGCATCAACATAGAATTTCCCGACTTGTTGTAAAAAATCTTTTTGGAACAGTTACAGGCAAGAAAATTTGTATTTTAGGGTTCGCATTCAAAGCTAATACAAATGATACGAGAGAATCAGCAGCAATAAATATTTGTAAAGATCTAATTGAAGAGGGAGCTATTTTATTTATTAATGATCCCCAAGTTTCCCCAGAACAAATATCAAAAGATTTACTTTTTAATGAAAATAAAATACTCAGAAATATTGAATCACAAAATTTGCTTAACTATGAAGGATCTTGGTGTTTTGAAGATAATATAGAAATAGCAGCCTCTAACTCAGATGCCATAATTATTTTAACTGAGTGGGATGAATACGCTGAAATAGATTGGAAATTAATTTCAAAAAAGATGAGGAAACCTTCTTGGGTATTTGATGCTCGATCTATCGTAAATGAGAAGAAAGTATTAGCTGCAGATTTAAATCTTTGGAAAGTTGGAAATGGCTCAATTTGACATCTAATCTATATAATAGTTCTTGTACCAATTAACAAATTTCTTAATCCCATTTTCAAAAGTTGTAATTGGTTTGAAATTTATCCAATTTTCAAGTAATTCTGTATCTGCATAGGTCTTCACTACGTCTCCCGGTTGCATTTGTTTAAAATTCTTAATAGCTTTAATACCAATTTCTTTTTCAAGAATTTCTATAAAATAATTAAGATTTATAGGATTCTTATTCCCAACATTAAGGATCATATGTGGTGCAAATGAAGTAGCAGGTTTAGAATTTTGCATATCGAAAGAAAGATCATTATTTGCTGGTTTTAAACAACATCTGTAAATACTTTCAACTACATCATCAATGTAAGTAAAGTCTCTTTCCATATCTCCATAATTAAATACATCTATAGGTTTCTTTTCATATATAGATTTTGCGAAGATCATTGGTGCCATATCAGGCCTCCCCCATGGACCATAAACAGTGAAGAATCTCAACCCTATTGATTTAATCCCATATAGGTGACTGTACGAATGTGCCATTAATTCATTTGAAGATTTTGTAGCAGCGTATAAACTTATTGGGTGAGAAACGCAATCATTTTCTGTGAAAGGAATTTTTTGAGATAGCCCATAAACTGAGCTACTAGAAGCATAAATAAGATTTTCTATTTTATTTTTTCTTACAGCTTCAAGAATGTTTGCAAAGCCTACAAGATTTGAACTTATATATGTTGAGGGATTAGTAATCGAATATCTTACTCCAGCTTGAGCAGCTAAATTTACAACAAGATCAAATTTAAAGTTATCAAATAATTTATTTAATGCAGACGTGTCTTCTAAAGCAATTGAAAAGAATTGCCATGATTTTTCTTTTAAAGAGGAAAACTTTTCAATATTTTTTAAACGATTCTTTTTTAGATTTACATCATAATAATCATTAATATTATCTATTCCAACAACATTTTGTCCTTTTTCTAGCAATTTTAGAGATAAATATGAACCAATAAAACCAGCTGCTCCAGTAACCAATATTTTCAATTGTTTATTCAATTTTAAAAATAAGAAAAACTACTTTATCATAATTGAAATGATTTCAAAAATGAGTTAAATTAACATAATAAATATTGCTTATAAATAATAAGTTTTAACTAATATAATTATATGCAAGAATCTTTAAAAACTTTTCAAAAATATTCCCAAGAAGTTACCAAAAGTTTACAGTCAATAGATTCTCTCAAGATTGATGATCTTGCAAATAAGATGTGTATTGCTCTCAAGGAGAGTAATAAAATCATAATTTTAGGAAATGGAGGAAGTGCTGCTAATGCTATTCATATAGCGGGAGACTACATGAAAACATTTTCATTACTTGGTTGTAAACCAAGAATTTCAACACCCTTTGATAATTTGTGTTTTTTAACAGCTGCTAGTAATGATGTTGATTTCAGTGAGTCATATAAAATATATTTAGATTCTGTTCTTGAAAAAAGTTCAATTGTTATTTTCTTAAGTGGATCGGGCAATTCAATCAATCTCATTAAATGTTGCAACTCAAAAATTTTTAATTCGCTTAAAGAATTTGAATCTTGGAGTATCACAGCTTTTGAAGGAGGTAAAATAAGCAAATTAACAGATAAATTTCTCCACATCCCAACAAGGGACATGGAAGTAGCTGAAGATATGCAACTGATAATTTTTCATTATATAAAACAAAAACTTTATCAAGAAATAATAAATAGTGACGATTATAAAGAGACATCTGATTCCAATAAATACTATAAAAGAACAATTCTTAACGAGGTTTCTTAGTTTTATGAATACTCAAACTATAGTTAGTGCACCCTTAAGATTATCTTTACTAGGTGGAGGTACAGACATACCTCATATTATAAATAAACTAAATAAAGGCAAAACTATATCTGCTTCAATAAATTTATTCGTAACCGTTGGGTGTACTACATTACCCTTTTTTAAAGGAATTAAATTGAAGTATTCAACAACTGAAATCGTTGATGATATTGATTCAATTACTCACCCAATATTTAAAGAAGTCTTAAAGTATTTTAAATACGATGTAGATAATTTCCCGGGACTGGAAATATTCTCAACTGCCTCTATTCCTAGTGGAAATGGATTAGGTTCATCTGCTGCCTTTACTTCGAGTTTGGTTCAATGTATAGCAAAACATCTGCGAAATGAAGTTTACTCAAAGGAGGAATTACTTGAATTGGCTTCATCAATTGAAAGAAATAGTGGGAATAAAAATATAGGGTTTCAAGATCAAATCTCATCAATTTGGGGTTCATTTGCCTCGACTGTTTATAAATCCGACAAAATAAAGGTTGAATACCCTTCAAAAGAATGGGAGAAAGGAATGAGAGGATTAATAGAAAAAAGAGGTTTATTACTTAAGACTGAATCTAGGGTAGGACTTAGTAGTGATTTTATCGAAGCGCATTTGTTAGAAAAAAATATAAAAGTATACGAACAGATTTTAAATTTAGCAGAGGAATTAGACATAACGGATTCAAGTTTTAATGAACAAAAAGTAATTGAATTATTAGTGGAATCATCCAAAATTTCTAAAACAACTAAAGTGAGAACAAAGCTAATTGAAGAATTAGAAACTTCCCTAAAGCAAGCAGGAGCAATTTATACAAAACAATTAGGAGCAGGTGGTGGTGGATTTATTTTTTGTTTATTTGAAAAAGAACCTAATAAAATACCACCTAATCTCAAAAAATTAATGATTAGGCCTAAGGTAAGTAGAAATGGCTTGAGGATCCTCTAAGTGCTTAATTCCGCACTATTGCCTGTTGGAGGTAAAGGCACAAGAATGAGGGGATTTTCAAAAATCCCAAAATTACTTATTAAATTAAATGGCAAACCGCTAATTGACTATACATTAGAAAAGCTTGCGAAAAATGGTATCAAACAGATATTTATAATTTCAAGGAAAGGTAATAAAGAAATAGAAAATCACTGTTTGCTAATTTGCAGTAAATTGCATATGAAATTAAATGTTTTGACTGAATCAAGGTTAAAGGGAAATTTTGGTGGAATTCTAGAAAATGCAATAAGTTTACCGGAAGAGTTTATTGTTGTTTATCCTGACTTGATATGGGATTGTAATCTAGAAAAGATTTATCTTCATCATCTCAAATCTCAATCATTGGTGACTTTGGTAGTAAGGAGAACTGAGCATCCTGAAGATTCAGATACTGTGAAGTTGTGCCCTTTGTTTAACGTAAAAACTTTATTTTCGAAAGTAACAAAATTAAAAAAGATTACTTATGAAAAGAATGATCTTTTTGGAGCTACAGGTATTTATATTATGAATAAAAAATATCTTTTAATTTCAATGAATTTGAAATTTGATTCAGATGAAATTGATCTATTTGAATCAATAGAAAAAAATCAAGAAAAATCTATAGTTAATTTATCTGGATACGTAACAAGTGAATATATTAGAGATTGTGGAACACCCGAAAGATTTAAAAAGGTTTCAAATGAAATAATTTCAAAAAAAATTGATTCAAGAAATTATGAAAGAGCTCAAAAAATTCTTTTTTTAGATCGAGATGGGACTCTAATCAGGAATGATAAAAAGATTTATTTAACATCACCTAGAGAAGTTTTTTTAAATGAAGCAATTTTAAAAATTTATAAAAAATATACCTCTGAAGGTTTTCTGCCAGTGGTTGTGACAAATCAGCCTCAAATTGCTCATGGAAAAATAAATTTAGATACATTAGATCAAATTCATTGTAAAATTCAAGACTTATTAACAGAAAGGGGGCTTGAAAAAATTTTCCAATTCCTCGTTTGCCCGCATCACCCACACTTTGGCTATCCAGAAGAGATTTCATTCCTGAAATTTACTTGTGAATGTAGAAAACCTGAAATTGGGATGTTCAACTTTTTAGAAAAAAAATTTTTAATTGATCGTGATCAAAGTCTCATGATTGGCGATTCAAAAGCTGACGAGGGATTTGCGGAAAATTGCCGATTAAGATACTTAGACGTAAAACAACTTAATAACAAATGAATAAACCTCTTTTAATCATATATGGAAAGAATGAAGTAGATGTCTCAAAATATGGCGAAGCTTACATATATAAATTATCTTCATTAAAAATAAAAAGTAATTATAAATTTAAGGTATTAAATAATCCTTCAAAATTAGATAAGATTGCTGACTATGAAAAAAAATCATACATCAAATGGATTTATTCAATTGGAAATATACCAATTTATAGAAAGGTTAGTGATTTCCTTAATTTTGATCTTTTTTTATTAGGTGATTTAGCTTCTATGCGTAATGAAATATATCAAACCTTTAATTTATTGTGTAATATTAAATATTTAAAATTATTGAAAAAAAAATACAAACCTTGTTCAATTGAATTAATAAACCTTCCGATAGAATATGAAAAATTACTTTATTGTAATCTAATCAAGAAAGATTATTCATTAAATAATATTTATCTAACAATTAAATCTACATTAAAGAAATTATTTTTATTTACTAAAGTTATTATAAAAATTATTATTTTCTCAATTAAAAATATTATTTATAGCCTTAT
>PAHI01000071.1 GCA_002705575.1 Fidelibacterota bacterium
GCATATGACTATTGAAACAGCAATACTTATAGAAACTTTAAAAGATCTAGGAGCTGATGTTCGTTGGGCAAGTTGTAATATTTTTTCAACACAAGATGAAGCTGCAGCTGCAATCGCAAAAACTAAAACCCCAGTTTTTGCATGGAAAGGTGAAACCCTTAAAGAATATTGGGATTGTACAATACAAGCATTAACCTTCAAAAATAACTTAGGTCCGAATCTTATTGTTGACGACGGTGGCGATGCAACATTATTAATTCACAAGGGATATGAATTAGAAAATTATTTTGATAAACACAAAAAACTTCCAAAAATAACTACAAAGATTGAGGAAGAAATTGTAATTGAAAAACTTTTAAGAAAAGTTCATCAAAAAAATCCAAATCATTGGCATAACATTGTTCCTGAAATAATAGGAGTTTCAGAAGAAACCACAACTGGTGTAGCTAGGTTGCAACAAATGGTTGAAGATGCTTCATTACTGTTTCCGGCATTTAATGTAAATGATGCAGCAACCAAGTCTAAATTTGATAATCTATATGGTTGTAGAGAATCTTTAGCTGATGGTATTAAGCGTTCGACTGAGATTATGCTTGCTGGAAAAACTGTTGTTGTTTGTGGTTATGGAGATGTAGGTAAAGGTTCAGCACAATCAATGAAGTCCTATGGTTGCAAGGTTATTGTTACAGAAATTGATCCAATATGTGCACTGCAAGCAGCGATGGAAGGATTTGAAGTTAGAAAACTGGAAGATGTTTTAGGCAGAGGAAATATTTTTGTTACAACGACAGGAAACAAAGATATCATTACCTTAAAACATATGAAAAATATGAAGGACCAAGCTATCGTTTGCAACATTGGTCACTTTGATAATGAAATTCAAGTAGATGCATTAAATAAGTCGAATGCTAAAAGAGATAAAATAAAACCTCAGCTTGATAGATATACTTTCAAGAATGGAAAGCAAATATTTATTTTGGCTGAAGGTAGACTCGTTAACTTAGGGTGTGCAACAGGCCATGCAAGTTTTGTAATGTCAACCTCATTTTCGAATCAAGTTCTAGCTCAGATATTTTTAGCAAAAAATAAACCTGCAACAGGCATTTATGATTTACCTAGAAAGCTAGATGAAGAAGTTGCTAGAATTCATTTAAAACATTTAGATGCAGATTTAACAAAGCTCACTAAACAACAAGCAAAATATATTGGTGTAGATGTGAATGGACCATTTAAAAAAGATGAATATAGGTATTAATGTCAAAAAAACCAGAATTTGATGTAACAGTAATTGGTGCTGGCGTTGTAGGTTTATCTATTGCTCATTTTTTATCAAAAACAAGATTGAGTGTACTTGTTATTGAATCAGAAGATAATTTTGGAAAAATCACTTCAAGCAGAAATAGTGAGGTAATACATTCTGGAATTTTTAACTCTCAAGAAAGCTTAAAATATAAATTGTGCCAAAGAGGAAATGATCTCATTTATAAATTTTGTGATGAAAATAAAATTTGGTACGAAAATTGTGGTAAAATTATTGTATCAAAAGAAAAAGAAATTGAAAATTTTAAATCGTTTACTGAATCACTTACAAAAAAAGGAATAGAATTTGATATTTTAACTTCTCAACAATCATCAAAAATGGAACAACACATACTTTCGGATAAATCTATTTATATCGATTGCTCTGGAGTTATTGATTCGCATGATTATATGAATCATTTGTTTAGAATTGCTTCCAGTCACTGCACATTTATTTTTGAAAGCAACGCGATAGAAATCAAGAAGAAAGAAGATAGATATAAATTAAAAATTCAAAGAAAAAATAAGGAAATTGAGACAGTCAATTCTTCAAGTATTATTAATTGTGCAGGACTAAACAGCTACAATATTGCAAATAAAATAATGGGTGAAAATCTTAAAATACCATCTTTAGAATTTTATAAAGGCTCCTATTTTGCTTTAAGTTCAAAGTGGAGAAATAAATTTGATAGATTAGTTTACTCTCTTCCACAACAAGACGACTCTTTAGGCATTCATATAAGCTTTGATTCAACAGGTAGAACAAAAATAGGTCCTGATTACGAAAAAATTGAAACAAAAAATTTTGATTATAACGTTAATGAGAATTCTCAAAAGAAATTTTTTGATAGTGCTAAAAACTACATAAAAGATTTACAGTTTAGTGATTTGACTCCGGACTATTCAGGAATAAGACCAAAGCTTTTTTTTACAAATGATGATTTTTCAGAATTTTATATTAATGAAGAAAATAAAAATGGATTTTCAAATTTAATTAATCTGATAGGAATTGACTCTCCAGGTCTTACTGCTTCTTTAGCAATCGGAGAATTAGTGGTTAAAACTATGATTCCGAAAATGAATCTTTAAGTTGAGAGTAGTTTGAATATTTTTTTTCTTCATAATCTAATAATGAATCATCTTCATTAATTTTTTTTATCATTTCATCCAAACCCATTTCAATATCATATTTTTTATCAAATCCTAGCTCTTTTGTAATCTTATTGAATGAAACCTTGTAATTTCTTTTATCAACATCCTCATCTACTGTATTGTATTCTGCATTAGGAAATTTGGCTGAAACTTTATCGCCAATTTGATCAATGGTAAAATTCATATCATCTGAACCGACATTAAATATTTGCTTGTGGGTAACTTTTTTATCTGAATCTATCACAAGCTTAAATGCACTTGCTACATCCTTACAATGAACAAATGGTCTCCATTGATCACCTCCAAAAACGCTAAACTTCTTATCACGCAATGCTCTAATTAATAAAGTATTTACTACTAAATCATATCTCATTCTTGGCGAGAAACCAAAAACTGTTGATAGCCTTAAGATTGTTGGGCTTACGTTTTTGCTATTATCTAAAATATAATTTTCGGAATATATTCTAGTCCTTGCATATAATGATACTGGGTTTAATGGAGAATTTTCTGTCAAGTATCCTGATGTACTTGCACCATAGACACTACAACTTGATGCAAATACTAATTTTTCGACCTCATAAAAATTACATATTTCTGTTAAAATCTTAGTGCTTTCATAATTTAAATTAAGAGTCTCCTCTGCATCAATGCTACTTGCAGGATCACCTACAATAGCTGCTAGTGCTATGACGTATCTATTATTTTTAACAGCTTTTACTAAATCTTTAATATTAGCAACATCACCATCTACAAGAGTTAGTTTAGGATGATCTTTGAAATGACTTATTGAACTTTTCCCAAAGGTGAAATTATCCAAAATAGTTACATTATAATCATCATCTAAAAGCATCTTTACTAAATGAGTACCTATGTAGCCAGCACCTCCAGTAACTAAAATATTTTTTGATTTATCAGAATCTACTTTCTTTAAAAGCGTATCTTCGATTTCACGAACCTGATCCATACTTGAAAGCGATAAGGGGATATCTTGTTTTAAAGATTGTTCAATTGTTAAAAAAGAAACACTCAAGTTAATAACTTCTCTTAAAAAGTTCTTTTTTAGAAAAAGATCGTTATCATATATACCTGAATAAATCACAATTTCAATATCAAGTTCATTTTTAAAATTATTTAAATCAGATATAGAGCCAATAACTTTATAGTCAAAAATATTCTTTCCTTTAGCATACTCATCATCTAAAATTCCAACAATATTATATAAACCTCTATTCTGAGGATTTTTTAAAAAATCATTGGTCTTTTTATTAACTCCAATAATAATAGTTTTTTTTGTTCCAAGTAAAATATTTTCACGCTCTTTTATGAATCTTCTAAGAAGTCTTATGCTTGCAGCAAAAAAACTAAAAAGTAAATAAAAGAGAACTAAAACTTTATAGTTAATTCCAAAATTTAAAAGGAAAGATATTATTATTAAAATAAAGAAAGAAAGTAAAACATTAGCTGCAAGACGAAATACCTCATTTAAACTAGCATATGCCCAAATAGAAGAATAATTTTTTGTTAAAAAAGACGATATAAGATATCCAACTGCAAAAAGTAAGAATTGTGATAAAATATCTAAAATATTTTTGTTGATAAAATCAAAATTGTATAAAAATGAATAGGATATTATCAACGATGAAAATGCAATAGACAAGTCAATAAGGAACTTTAAATATGGTTTAATTATTTCGCTCATGATTTTTGTAAACTATCTAACACAATTCTTTAATATTTTTTTTGTTTGCTCAGCAATTCTATGTATATCGTCTTCATCTATAGTAGGATGAACAAGAAACATTAATGAAGTTTCTCCTAATTCGCGAGCATTTATTAAAGATGGTTTGCCATTTTCTTCAAAAATCTTGTCAAATGCTTTTTCTTTATAGATTTCACTACAACTACCGCTATAGCATGGAATACCTAAATCATTTAGAGAGTTCATAATGAAATCTCTTTTTTTTTCACTTTTTAATTTTTCAGGCTCAACAAAAACATAATATTTATAATAAGCATGTTTAATGTGTTCTGGCGGTAAAGCAATTCTAAGCCCATCTACATTTTTAAACTCATTATTAAAAATATTAGATAGATTTGTTCTTTTTTCAATCCATAAATCTAATTTTTTGAGCTGCAATCTTCCAATGGCTGATTGTATTTCTGTCATCCTAGCATTTGTTCCATGATCTTCATGAAGCCACCTGAATCCTGGAGGGTGCTCTTTATTATAAACCGTATCATAATTCTTACCATGATCCTTAAAAGACCAAACTTTTGACCAATAATCCTTATTATTTGTGGTTACCATCCCACCTTCTCCTGCAGTTGACATTATTTTATCCTGGCAGAAAGACCAAGCATTAATATCTCCAAAAGAACCAATTGATTTACCATTAAATTTTGCACCATGTGCTTGTGCACAATCCTCAATTAAAAATAAGTTATGCTTATTACAAATTTCTTGAATTTTATCAATTTCACATGGCCATCCTGCTATATGTATGGCCATAATTGCTTTGGTATTAGGTGTAATTGCTTCTTCGATTAAATTTGGATCCATGTTTTGTGAATTTCTATCTATATCGATAAATATGGGTTTTGCTCCCAGGTGCATTACACTAAAAGCGCTTGCTACAAAAGTTCTTGGGCTCATGATCACTTCATCGCCTTTTGATATTCCTAAAGCATGAGCAGCTAGGATTAAAGCATTAGTTCCATTATCTACTGCAATGGAATGTTTAACTCCAACATACGATGAAAATTCCTTTTCAAATTCTCTACCTTCCAAACCGGTCCAATAATTTATTTTTCCTGATTTGAGAATTTCAGTAGCTTTTAAAATATCTTCTGAATCAAAATGAGGCCAGCTATTCATCTTGTAGCTCCTTAATTAATTTTGCTGGACAACCAGCAAAAAATGTATTTTTAGGTACGTCTTTTGTAACAAAACTATTTGCACCAATTATTGCATTTTCTCCAATTGTTATACCTGGCATAATAGTTGTGTGGGAACCAATTCTTGCATTATAACCAATCATTACTTTTCCTTTTTTTTCGTCTATTGAAGAGTATGAATATATTGAACAATGAGAGCCAAACTGAGCATATTCACCAATTTCGATATCGTATAATGCATTCAAATAAGTAAATGCACCAATATCTGTAAATTTACCCAATTTTAAATTTTCAGGATGATGTATGATCCAACCATACTCTGTAGGTTTTCCATGCTTCATCAAAGGCAATTTCCAATTTTTAAATCTACCAATGTCTGGCTTAATTACTTTCATAAACTTTAATTCCTTATTTTTTTATAATCCTTACAATATCAAAAGACTCAGCATAATTATTACCAACTGTTGACCCTCTAACGGATGCGAGATTTTTTAAATTTTCTAATGATCTTGAATTAGGAGAGTCTTTCAATTGGCTTTTAAAACATTTCATTGCTGCAATTTTCTTGTTTAGTACAGATTTTTGTAAAATATTAAAATATCTTGGCACAAAAACACTAGGACTAACTGTATCACTCCAGTCAGTTTCAGAAAGAGTTTCATAAACTAATATTTTCTTCACACTTTGGCTTGGTAGAGGTTTCGCAGCAACAAGAGATGCATCATAAATTGATTCATGATCTTTATGTAAATCTCCTCTATGTGGAATATAAATAGTATTAATCTTATATTTTTTAATTAAAAAGCTAATTTTATCTGCAATTTTATATAACGGATATTGATTTAAATTTGGTGCTGGAAAATCAAAAAATAATGTTTGGGCTACACATAAAATTTTATGGGCTTTTAAAGCTTCATTTCGAATATTGGTTATGTCTTTCTCTGAAAAAAGTTCAGGAGCACCGTTTGATGCATTTGTCATTACAGCAACATAAACTTGATCGCCATTTAAATGGTGCTTATATATGGTGCCTCCACAACCTAGTACTTCATCATCTGCATGTGGTGCTATAACAAGTATATTTTTCATTAATCTTTATTTTTTAATAGTTTTTTTAATTGAATCAATTCTTTTTTTAATCTGAAAATTTCTAAATCTTTCTTATACCCCAAAAGGGAGCCCACTCTAATTTTATATGATTCAAAATTATCAATCTCGATCCAAATAATTCCATCTCCTGCCTGAACTAAGCATCTATTTTTATTTAATTTCAGAACCCTTCCAATAACACCTTTTATATTAATTTTTTTTTCAACCCATGCGTTGTTTATTTTTAACATAGAAGAACCATAGAATGTAAATGCACCTGGATGTGGATGTGCAGCAGCTTTTACTAATCTCTCAATAGAGTATGCAGATTCATTCCATGAAACAAGTCCATCATTTGGCTTTCTAACTCCATACTCAGATTTATCCAATTCATTTTGCATTTTTGGATTCCACCATCCTTCAATAAGTTTTGGAAGAAGGTTATCTAAAGCAATTTCCATTGCACCTAATAAACTTTCCTCAACATCTTGTGCAGTATGCTCTTTATTAACATTAAAATTTTCTTGGTAAAGTATGCCTCCGGTATCTGCACCTTCTTCTAAAACAAAAAATGTTGCTGCTCCATCCTCCACGTCGTTAACAAGCCATGCTACTGGAGCTCTTCCTCTTCCTTTTGGTAATTGAGTTGGATGAAAACCAATTGAACCAATTTTAGCTGAATTAATTATATTTATATTTACCAATTGAGAAACCCCTACGACAAATAAGATATCCAAATTTAAATTTTGAATTTCTTCTGAAAAATCATTTATCTTTTCAAAATACTTAAATTGAATTTTCTCTTTATCACAAAATGGTTTTAAATCTTTATAAGAACTAACATTGGCTACATTTTTTGGCTTATTACCATAAACCTTTAAAATATCTAAATCATACTGTTTTAGTTTTCTAAGACATAAAAAACTTGAATTGACCCCACCGATTAATGCTACTTTCATTTTTTTAATCCCATTTTCTCTCCAAAAAGAACTATAAAAATTGTGTAAAAAACTATCCTTATGTCCAAAAGTAAAGAAATTCTTCTAACATAGCTATTATCAAATTTAAGTCTATCGTGAAAAGACAGATGAGTATTGCCACTAATTTGAGCCAATCCAGTAAGTCCAGGTTTAACGCTAAAACGATTTTCATTTTTGATAGAAAATTTTTCTATTACATGTGGCATCCATGGTCGGGGGCCAACAAATGACATATCTCCAATTAAAATATTAAATAGTTGAGGTAATTCATCTATTTTAAATCGTCGAATAAATTTATAAAAAGTGGTCAACCTTTCAGGGTCAGGAAGTTCATTATATTTATCGCTTTGAGTTAATTTCATAGATCTAAATTTGTAGATTTTAAAAATCCTTTTATTTTTTCCTAGTCTTTCTTGAGTAAAAATAATTGGATTACCATATATTAAATAAAGCAATATACCTGTTAATAAGAGTATAGGAATCAAACCTAATAGACAAAAAAAAGAAACAATTCTATCCATTAAGTTTTTGAAAAAAAAATACATTATTTTTTATTATAGTACTCTAATACACTTATCACATTTTTTGTATGATTATATCCAGTAATACACCTCTGCGGATCTTCAAAATAATTGATGAAGCTATTTATTTCATTAGTTAAGGGCGATAAATCGTTATCAAAATCAATATCTTCTATTCCATCATTGATATGGTTGTAGTTTGAATCAATTTTAATATTATGTAATAATATTTTTTTCTCAACATCGTCAAAAACAATTGTTTTTTCTTTACCTACAATAGTAAGCTTTCTTACTTTCTCAGGGTAATACCAACTAACGTCAATTTTAGCAAAAACATTATTTTGATATTCAATATGTGTTGATGAGAAATCATTATGAGGTGAAAAAGTATAATTTGATTTTTCATTTGATATCTTTTCGTGAGGTTTATCATTCATAAAGAATTGTACTAAACTAATATCATGAGGAGCTAAACTTTCAAAAACATCTATATTGTCTCTCATTATTCCAAAATTTAATCTTTGGCTATGAATAAACATGATATCACCAATAACACCACTATCAACGATTTGCTTAATTTTCTTAATAGCTGGATTATATAAATATGTATGTCCAGACATTAAAACTTTATTTTTTGCTAAATTTTGTAATATCTCTAATTGCTTAAGATTTTCAACCATAGGTTTTTCAACTAAAACATGCAAATTATGATTTAAACATTTTTTTGCAATATCAAAATGACTAATTGGTGGAGTGGCGATAATTGCGCCATCAGCTTTTAATTGCTTATTCAAAAACTCTTCATAGGATTTGAAAAATAAGGCGTCGGGATAATTTTTGACTAAATCTGGGTTTTTATCATAATAAGGATCGATAACAAAAACTGATTTAACTCTTTCATTTAATGATAGCTCTCTTAAATGATTTTTCCCCCAATATCCAACACCAAATAATATAATTGATTTTTGCATCCCATTTAAGATAGCAAATTGAATTAATTTTAAAAATAGTTATTTTTAAGTAGATGCTAAAAAATGATTATTTAAAAATTTCTTTTAATTCTTTTTTTATTGTTTTAGCAGAACAATACTTTTCTAAGATATTTTTATAATCTTCTTTAATTTCATTTCTTTTCGCCTTATCGAGATTACATAGTTTATGATATTCATTTAACATTTCATTTAAAATCCCAAATTTAGACTTAAATTGATTTTTAGACTTTTTTAATATTGAATACTTGTCAAATGGTCCAATCATTAAAATTGGTATACCAGAATATAGATAATCAAACATTTTTAAAGATGCTATTCCATATTGATATATCTCTTTCTCAGGAAATGAAAGAATAGAAAAAGAACATTTTTTAATTAGGTTAAAAAGATAAGATTTGTTTTTTGTGCCAATGATAAAAACATCATTAATATTATTTTTTTTTAAATAATTTTCAGCTTTAGTTCTATAATCTCCATCACCTATTAAAATTAATGCTAATTTTTTATCGCTACTAGAATTAAAAGACTGGATTGAATCAATCATAAAATTTATACCATAATAGCTTCCTATTGTGCCAGCAAATATGCAGACATGATCGAAAGAATGAAAAATCTTTTGGTGCTCTTTTGAAATATTACATTCAGTATAATTTTTATTGTAATATTTTATATCCAAGAATTGTGGAAGATGAATATAGTTATTAACACTAAATGCAGATTTTTTTAAATAATTATGATAATTGGGAAGATTACTCACAACTTTATCAGATTTATTATGTAAAAAAATTTCGATTTTTTTAAGAAAAATAATAATAGGATTTTTTTCTGAAAAATTATGTAAATCAACTTGAGATTTTGGCCATATATCTCTTATTTCAAAAACAAACTTTGCATGCTTTTTTTTACTAAAATAATATGCAACAAGACATGTCATTAAATCAGGACTACTAGCATAAACTATATCTGGATTATGTTTTTCATAATTTTTTTTAAAATACCAAAAAAGATTTATTGAAAAAGAAAACATTCTTAAAAGTTTTATAAATAAATTTTTTTTATTTGAATCAAATTCATCAATAAAAAAGTATTCTATTTCATCAAAAAAGATTTGAGGCGTATTTATCTTTTGTTTACTTTGATAGGATTTTGAAGAAGTAATAATTGAACATTGATGATTATCTCTTTGCTGCAATCTAGCAATATTAAAATGTCTTAAAGATGCATCACTTTTTTGTGGTATACCTGCAAAATGATTTATAAAAAGTATTTTCACTAGATTGTCAAATTGGTTGGATTAAAAAATTAACATTTCTATCAATCTCACTAATCATATATTTTTGGGATTTTGTTTACTATACTAATTGCTCTACTATAGTCAACATTTACTGCATCTAAATACCATTTAATGTTTGGGTATCTTGGACGATTCTCTACATTAACCAATTTTAATGCTTCATCACGTGTTAATGCGCCCTCTCTTATCTGGTTGCTTCTAAATGTATCATGCTCCGTAAAACCTGCAACTGTATAATACACATAATTATAAAATGCTGCTGTACCGTCTCCAATTCTCCAGGTTGTTGGGGTATCAACTGCTTTTTCCCAATTATATTCTTCTAAAATTTGATCTACCTCTTTTTCATTCCAAGTATAGTAGTCAAACATATGAAAATAATCTTCTTTTTTATGAATACTTCTCCAATACTCTCCACTTAAAGTATCATATATTGAGCTATTGAAGTAGCTAGGATTTCGTACATACTCATTATATCTATTTTTTTGGTACCTTAGTTGATTTATAAATCCTCCGGAATAAACCTTTTTTTCTTCAAAGCTAGGTGGTATGCCCAGAAAACCTGCTTTAAAGTGTGTAACTTCAAGAGGATTGATACCCCAAATATTTAAACCAACACTTGTTTGTTTTTTAACTTGCTCGACATATTTAAAAAAATGTTTATCACCAGCAGTGAGCAAACTTAACATTCCTAAATGTGGGTTTTTTAACCAAGCCTCTAGATTAAGTTGTATCCATTTACGCTTTTTTTCAATGTTAGCTGCTACAATGATATTTTCTACTCCTAATGAAGCACACATACGACTAATATTTCTTCTACCAAGATCAGTGACCATTCCCCAATCATAAGTATAGGCAACGGACTTCATTTTTAATTCTTTTTGAATCAAATGTAATGCCATGCAACTGTCTCTTCCTCCAGAAAAAGGAACTATGCAGTCTACATGATTTTTTCTTTTATACGGCTCCACTAAATTAATTAATTGCTCTAATGGTTTTGGTTGATTTCTAAGCACATAGTTGTTGCAATAATTGCAAACACCAGCATCATCAAAGTGAATATATGGCATTGTTGAAGGAAGTATACACTTAGTGCATCTTTGTAATTTTGGCTCTTCAAAAACTAATTGTTTTGATTCTGGAGTTTCTTTTAAAAATTTAGGAACTTGTGGTACTAAAGTATTTCTAGTTCTTTTCAATACTTGATGTTCATTAATTCTATTTGAACTGGGGACATCAAAGACTCTGCAGCCTTTTATTTGATTAATATCATTAAATTCTTTATCAATTAAAGGCCACTCCTCAGATGAAAATGCAATTTTAGAATCTTTTGTACCTGTATATAAACTTCCGTTATTAGAAATTAATATTAATTTTTCTAAGGTCGGAGCATAAATCGCAGCAGAAATAACTCCTTCACACTCGCTTAAAACACAATTTGATGCTTCTTGAAAATTTTTACCAGCTTGCAGTGCCTCAGAAAAAATAACAGGTATAATTTCAGAATCAATTTTTTGTTCTCTTTTTCTACCATTAATCCATAAATCTTCACAATTAGTTACAATTCCATTATGAATTAATATTAAATTATCCCTATAAATTGGTTGATTGTCTGCAAAACCATTTGTTACCAATCTACTGTGCCCTAACATAAAGTTAGTTTCTGCTATTTCAATATTTTTTAATAGCTTATCAATGCTTGAGTCAGCTCGAAAAATATCAAGACTCTTCTTATTTGAAATTACCATTCCAGAAGCATCTACACCTCTTTGTCGCGCATGTAAAGCCAAAGTCTTTATGTCTCTGATATTTAATGTTGATTCATCTTTTATAACTCCAAAAATTCCGCACATTATCAGTTCCTCATTCTAATTATTTAAAAGAAAGTTATAATTTTGTATTAATTTTTTTTCTTGATCTTGCCAACTAAGCTCTTCAATATTTCTAAAACTATATTCTTTTTTTATTGAAGACATTTCATTCACTGATTTAGCAATATATTCTATATTATTCGAACATACCATCCCAAAATCATGTTTCTTAACTACTCTTGAAATTTCAGGAATATCTGAAGCCAAAACAGGTGTATTGGCAAAACAATATTCAAACAACTTATTTGGTAAACAAAAATAATCACTTAGTGATTCTGCATCAATCATACATAAACCATAATCACACTCTTTAACTAAATTAACAACATCAATGTGATCAACTGATTCATGAAAATGAATATTTTGACTTTCTAATGCTTTGCTTTTAATCAACTCTTCATATTGACCCCAGCCTACAAATAGCACATGAGAATCTATATCATCTCTAGAAAAAACTTTTAAATATTTTTCAATTCCCCTTCCGGGACTTAATATACCCAAATAAACAAATATAGTTTCATCATTAGCTATTTTATACTTTTTTCGAATTTCAAATTTTCTAGAATCTTGATTGGAATTATCTATTAATTCCGGTGAATTCAATATTATAACATTTCTTTTTTTACCTAAATTTTCTTCATACCATTCACAAATAGACGGACTAACAGATATTAAAAGATCTATATATCTCCAGCAAATGAGTTCAATAAATTTTATTACTGATGAGTTAATATTGCTTTGAAGATTTTTATTCGATTCAAGCTCATGAGCATCGTAAATTAATTTTGCACCTGTAAAAAACTTAACCACTAATCCAATTGGTAATGCTAAAGTATCATGACAGTGGATTATTCTAGGCTTCTTTTTCAAAGCATATTTTAATGTGTATATAAATAATTCAAAGAAAGTGATTGCATGATATAAAGATTTAAGTTTTGAGAAAATCCTACTAAACTTTCTTTTGCATGTATAGATATTTAAATCAATATTACTATTTCGATATTCTTTAATAACAGATTCTTCAATTCCTACTCCATAAATCTCAAAATTATTCATTTGACAAAATGTCTTTAAAGACTTCATTTCCTTAAGAATTCTGCCGTCATTATTAATATTAGTATTAGTAATGTGTATTATAAAATTTGACATTAAATATATAATCCTAAAAAAATTTTATGTATCTGAACTTGAAATTTAACATTTTTGATTTTTCTTATTTCATTAATTTAATTATTGAAAAAATAAGGGTGCTGAAATCTTAATCTATAATTCTTTTACTTTGTTATTAACTAATTTAAATTTTTTACAGGTGCTTATTCCATTATCTTGAAAAGAAATTTTATTCATTTTTTTATCAATCCAATACGAAAATTTTGCAGGATTTCCCATCCACATTGAAAAATCAGGGATATCTTTTGTCACAACAGAACCAGCAGCTATAGCTGCATACCTACCAATTGTAACTCCACATACTATCGTACAATTAGCACCTAAAGTTGCAGATTTTTTTATAAGGGTTTTAGAGTAATGCTTTGATCCTCTTTGAGGAAATTCACTTCTAGGCTTAATAACATTTGTAAAAACCATTGATGGACCACAAAAAACAAAATCTTCAATTTCTACTCCTTCATATATTGATATATTATTTTGAATCTTTACTCCATTACCAATTTTTACATTATTTGCTACATTTACATTTTGTCCAATTGAGCAATTTTCACCGATTGATGCATTGGATTGAATGTGAGAAAAGTGCCAAATTTTTGTATTTTTACCAATTAATACATTTTCATCAACATAACTTGACTCATGTACCATAAAAATTTTTTTATTTTTCATGTTTCTTAAATTTCGTTATTAAAATTTTTCAATCCTAAACATAAAAAGAAAAATGCTTTATAAAAACTGTCAAAACTCCCGGTAACACAAAAAACAAATATAGTAAATATAGAAAAGGCATTAATAAGCTCATTGCTACCTCTATTTTTGTAAAATAAAGAAAGTATTTTCAGAAAAATTATTAATCCAACTAATCCTAATTCACTTAAAATTTCTAAAAAAACATTATGTGGATATACGCCAAAATCATTTTGGTATATGAATATAGGAAATGATTTTACTCCAGCACCAAATAACATAGTATATATGTCTTGAGTCCATAAATTAATTGATTGTGAAAATAAGTATATTCTCATTGATTCATCATTGTCACCAAATAAAGCGAAAAGTCGATTAATTGTAAATAAGAATTCTTGATTTAATAATGTAAATAATAATAATAATACAAAACCAATTGCAGATAAATAGATAAATTTTTCGTCTCTTATATTTCTTGATAGATAAATTATTGATAGAATACAACCAATGAAAGCTCCCCTTGCTCCAGAGAGTAGAAGCATAATTATTGATAACAAAAAAGTAAAATATAAACCAAATAATAAAAATTTATTAGTTCTATTAATCTTTGAATTAATAAATATAAAATTGAACATATAAATTGCAGATAAGCTTATCCAGAAACCAACATTCTGGTAAATAGCAAACTCAAAGTCTAAATTTAATAGTTCAAAAATGTTATTATTATAACCAACTAATCCACCTGAAGATGAAAGAAGAAGATAAGTAATGAATCCAAGAAAAACATATGTACTACTTAGCAAAAATATTATATCACTAACAGAGTCTCTTAAATATCTAAAATTTGTACATAAAAAAATTACTACAGGTGTCACAAGATATACTTCTTCAAAATTGACTACCATAAATTGTGTTGATGGTTGAAATAGTAGTCTTATAGTGTACCAAGACAAAAAAATAGCACTCCAATAAAAAATAGCAGAATCATTAAAGAGTGATTTAAAGGATGTTTTATCATACAATAAGATAAAAAATAATATTATAACACTCATTGCGAGGAAATAAAGTGGTGATATTGGTAAAAAAAGTAATGGAAGATATGTAAATGAAAATGCTACAAGTACTAGCAATAAAGATAAAAAATGATCTTGAACATTTTTAATTATAATGTTCAATTGTTCCATTTTTTAAAACGTAAAGCAAACGGTACAGAAAAAGAGATTATGATAGATAAAAGTAAAGTGGTACTTAAGTTGGGATATGATTTACTCTCGTTAAAAGTCGGTTGCTCAATGACATCTATAAATGTTTGATTCACCCTCAATTGCTCCGAAGAATTAATCTCCAACTCTGAATAAAGACGATTCAATAAACTTTCCTTACCATTCATTTGTCTTTCTAAACGTATTTTTTCTGTCCTGAAAAAAGGTGAATTAGTATTTTGATTGGAATCTAAAAATTTAACGTAATCCTCTTCAAGATCTCTCAGATCATTTTCAACTTTATCTACTCTACTAAGAATGAAATCTTTATTCGTTTTTTTAGATTCAATATGATATTCTACCAATGTATCCTCTAATGTTTTGAGTATTAATTCTGCTAACAAATGAGAAAGCATTGGCTCTTTTGTGAAAACATTAATAGTAACAATGCCTGTTAGTTGCTCATAACGGACAGATACAAGTCGATTTTTATAAAGTTTATAAACTTTCGAAAATTCTATATTTTTATCTTTGTTATCTAAACTATAGGAGTCTAAAAGAAACTTATGGGTTGTTTTTTTCTGACGACCACTTTTTTCTTTAACTTTTAAATTGTAATATTCTAATAAAAAATTATGTAGTGTTTTGCTTTCACCGCCAGTTGAGACTATTTCTTGGGATAAGTCCTTATAGAAACTTTGTGATTTAATTATTGTAGAAAAAATTTGTCCACCTCTCGGGTCTTTTAATACTGTTGTAGGTAAAAAACTGCCAAATGAACTAAGATTGATGACATTATTTGATCTTTCAGATGGTAAAATACGGGCTCTTGATTCATACTCCCTATCTACAATCAAATAAAATGACAGTAAAACGATATTTGTAATTGTAAAGCTTATTAAGAATAATCTTATATTTTCCAAAAAAAATTGAAATAGTATTTTTAGAAGTTTCATGTTTCAATCTTACAAAAAAAAATCAAAATAATTGACTTATTATTAAAATTACTCAACAGCTTGTTTTAAGATAAAATCTAGAAGTTCTTCATTAGCGCTATTTAAGTAATCGATATAACTATTATTATGCCATAAAAGATTAAGTGTTCCATCATATTTTTTAATATTATTTATAACATTTGCTATGTGACAATCTTTTTCAACTTTATTTAACTCAATCATATATTCGGTAATTGTTACATCCATAATATTCAACGGAATTTCCGTAAGATTTAATTTCTTTTTTCTTTTTAAATCAAATACTTTAAATGGATAGCAAATACCACATCTAAACCCTATGAACTCAGGAAATCCAAGGGTTAAATCGTATTTAATTTGATTTTTTTCAAGAATATCCCAAGAATTTTTTATGTCGAACATCAAATAATGAAATCGATTATAAATTATATCTTTTTCTGTAATTTGCTTTAAACGATTAATTTCATTGCTGGCATTTTGAAAATTATTGTATGACAGTTTACTTAAATGAATACCAATGTTATGTTCTTTTTTAATCAAAATATTATTAATTCCTTTCCTAGCTTTTTTAATAGGATATCGAAAGTCAAATTCATTTTTTTCTATGGCCATAAATAAAAATGTTGAATTAATATTATGTTCTTCAGAAATATTCATTATTTGAGAAAAATTATAATAAGGGTCAATGGTGTGATTAAATTTTGAAAGGAAAATATTTTTATAATTTTTTAAAAAATCTTTTTTCATAAAATTAAAGATTGAATGTTTTATTATTCCCTTCCAGTTCCATTTTTTAATCATATCAATATCATGTGTAAGAATAATATTATAATTATATTTTTTAAAAATAATATTTGGTTCTAAGAATTCTAGAGCGTCTTTTATAAATTCTATATATTCATTGACAACAGGCCTTGTAATTATATTAAATCTTTCAGCAATAGAATTTTTATATTGATATCTACCAAATTTATCATGGTTATTATTTAATTCTTCAATTCTAGAAAGAAAGACAAAAGCAGTTCCAATAATGTCGTTATTTATAGTAATAGATTTTTCACTAATGGAAAAATCTTTGTTACCATATAAACCAAAAATTTTATGTTTATTCTTGATTGTAATATCTGTGTTATAACATAATTTAGGGTATTGATAATTTTCCCATTCTTTCTGATATTGTTGAGATGATAAGAATATATCAGGTATAATAATGTTTTTCTTATTTGGCAAAATTAATTCATATGATTCCGAATTAGATATTTCATAAGAAACATTAATGCCTAATATATCTTCAAAAATAACGCTTAATATATATTTTTTTTCTCTAAAATGTATATTATTGATTTTGATTTTAATCATATTATTAGCATTCATTTCTAAAGAAGCAGTCAATCTTTTATGAAAATTCCGTAGGATCTTAATAATCTTAGAAGAGGTAAAACAATCGGCCTCATATTATATACTTTTTCTTCAAAAAGTGATATGATTGGAATATTAAATTTAGTTATATCATTTGAATTTACTCTATTACATATTATGATATTGTAAGCGTTAAAATCTTTTTTATTTCCATCTAAAAATTTTTCTACAAAACCAATATTACTTAATTTATATAGTTCATCAAGTTCATTTCGAAAATTACTATTATATAAAAATTCTTTATTAATTTTTTGAAGTTCATTTTTTTTAATGACTCTAGCGGGATTGCCAATTGCAAAAGAATTATTGGGTATATTCGACAATACTATAGACCCTCCAGCAATCAGAGATTCATCTCCAATGTTCACATTTAATGCTCTAGTTCCAGCCCCCATCCAAACACGATCACCTATTTCAATATTAAAATTTTTATATTTTTTACCAGGGTTAAACCAAGTTTCAGAATAGTCGTGAGAAGTAATATTGCCATATGAACACGCGAAGGTGTGTCCAATTCTTACACCGCCAGAAGTATCGATATTCATATTTGTGATATATGATCCTTTTCCAATAATTAAGTTCCCATTACCAGATATTTCTACATCGTTACCAATAATTGTAAAACTTTCAATATTTAAATGGCTAACCTTTATATTTACATTGTGACCTATTTGAACATATTTTCCAATTATAATGTTTGAATAGTTTTTAGCGCGAATCGTTGATAAAAAACCAATTTTTACTCCGACACCTATTTTAGCGCCTAGTAATTTTAAAATTAATATTTTTAATGCACTAAACGGCATTATCTTTATTAGCAACATATTTAACATAAATGACAATAGTAAATTAGTGATAAAAGACCTCTTAAAAAATAACATAATAATGTCTATAGGATCGATTACAGCCTTAATCGTAAATATTATTTCTATGCCTATAATAACACGCGTTTATGTTCCTAGCGACATTGGTACTTTTGCTGCTTTACATGTTTTTTCACTTTTTTTATTTCCAATTTTTAGTATGAGATTGGAAATTATTTTTGGTCAAAAAATCAATACTTCTAAACTAAAGAATCTTCTTTTAACTTCAATATTAATTGGTTTATCCTTTTCTATTATATCATTTATATTATTATTTGTATTAGCGAAATACCTTGAGAAATATTTATTAATAAATTTTCTATCTTTTATAATAGTTCTTCCAGTATTCTTGACATTATTTCAATATGGTATCGGAATTTTAAACCATTTAAAACTTTATAAATCAATAGCCATCATTTCAACTCTTGGGATATTTTTTCAAAAATTTTTTCAGATTATTTTTGGGATTATCATGCAAGATAAGACAATGGCAATTTTTCTTTCTTATTGTATACCAACATTTTTTTTCGCACTAATTACATTTTTTATCATACATAAAAAAATTAATATCTTCAAAAATATAAAATTTAGTTTTAATGATATTAAAGAGTACTCAGATCATATCTTTTATAGGGTTTCTTATTCATTAAGTAATTTCTTTAAAGACAGATTTATTATTATTTTAATTATAACATTTTTTTCAGCTGATCAGGCAGGTTTATATAGTCAAGCTCTCGGTTTGTTATTAATTCCTACTGCGATCTTCTCTATACCAATTAAAACAATTATAACTAGAGAATATCAGGAAAATAGTAAAAACACAATTAATATGATTGTAATAATATATAATATGCTCATCAATATTTTATTGCCAGTATATGTATATCTTTTCTTTAATTCTTCTCATTTATTTCCGATCATATTTGGTCAAGATTGGGCACAAATGAGTAACATATTTAATATTCTATTGGCACCTATGTTTATTTTAATTTTTTCTACTTCATTTGATAGACTTTATGATGTTCTAGGGGCTCAGAAATATGCTTTTTTGTTCGAGTTCTTTTTTGGTATTTTTTGTTTTGGGAGCTTTTTTTTGATGGCATATCTTAATTTTGAATTTATAGAAGCATTAAAAGTTAATTCAGTAATTCTAATATTATTTTTTACAACTTTTATAATTTTCATTCTCAATAGAGCAAAAGAAATGATCTCTTTTATGAGAACTGCTAAATATTTTTTCTTTCAAACTTTATTTTGTTCTACTTTATTTTTATTGATAAAAGACAATTTATTTTATTCAACTTTGTTATTATTTGCGATTGTTTTAATAGGTTTATTAATAACAAAAAATGATTTAAAAAAAGAATTAATTTTTTAATTAATCTATAATGATAACTTTGTCCACTTAACAAACCTATCCATAACATACATACCATCCCACGGAACTTCGTAAAGTGTCATTGATCCTATATGAGGAAATCTATCAACTCCTTTATGAGCCGCTTTTCTTGCAAAATCTAATAAGTTATTTTTATTCATTGCTACTCCAATAGATTGAGTTAAGTGACTGCATTGATTTAAAATTTCGTCTCTTGAAGAAAATTGTTTTACAAAGATTGTTCTATTAAAACATGAATCTTCAAGCAAATTATTATCAGCATGTAGAACACTCCATTCTAAAGAATTCGGATAGAAAGCATCATAAAACATATCAAATTCAGTTCTTTTTTTAAGAATATTTAAAGTTTCTAAAGATGAATAGTATTGTTGAGGGTTTCTTTCAGATAGGTTTTCCATAGCTTTACTGAGTGATTTAGCAAAGTGTTTTGATCCAAATTTTGAACCTTTTTCAATAAAAACATTGTGCGGTGAATTACATCCTCTTTGATCAATTTGAAATACATCATTTGCAAGCCTTTGACATAAACTATTTATTTTTTCCTTAGTATCTATTTTCTCTTTTTCTATTACTGCAAATGATTTTTTTGGACCAAATATAACGTCTTCGGTACCATAATTTCTTTTTGTATTCATAACAGATTCAACAGCTTCCATACCACCCCATGCTACTCTCACATTTGAAATGTTTGAAAAATATTCTTGCGCTTGCTTGTTTTCTCTATCAAAATATACCACAGCAATACATTTACAGATATCAGATCCTTTAATTGTCTTATTGTCTGAGACTGTTACATTAATTTTAGATATTTCTTCTAAGAAAAATGGTATTAACATTCCAGTATCTTTTGATATTTTCAAAATATTTATATTTTTCGTAGCCAATCCTTGAATTAATGATAATAAACCAAGAATAGGGACATTTCCTGATAACCAATGAGTAATTAATCCTTTTGGAGTTGCAGATACTAAAGATTTCTTATCACTTGTTTCTATATATTGATTAAGTGCTGAGGGATCAGTTCTTAAAGATTCCCCAATAGCTTTTTCTAAGAAATTCTTTCTAAACCAATAAACTAAAAAGTTAATTCCATCGTTGGAAAATTTTTTTTGAAAAGGGCCATCCCTTTCAATTATTTTTTTTGATACTTCATTAAAAAATATAAGAATGTCTTCAATTGGTATACTTTGAAGATTGACATGATTTTCTTTTAACTTATTATGATAACTATCAAAACTTTCTACAAGAGGTGTATCATTAAAGTCAGTACCTAAACACTTTCCATCAAAATATAAAAGATTAATTCCTTTAATCACATTGCCTCCGACAAAATATCACCGCATCCTCTAATCTCTGAGTTTTTTGCCCTTCCTGTTATCTCAAAATATTCTTTATTGTTAGTTGTTTTCTTAATACCTAGATCATCTGTTAATACTGAAAGTCCTGGATAACTGTAAGGAATTGGATTAAGAAACTGCAATAGCCCTTCTTCATTATCTTGCAATACTTCTAATGTGTAAGGATCTCGAACAATGACTTTTGAAATTTTAGGAACTTCCTTCATTCCATCTCCTCTTGATACGTAAACAGTTCCTAACTGTTCTGTAAAACCGTAAACATCTAAAATATTTTCTTTCTTTATATCAAAAGTCTCCATTAAAACATTGTTAAATTTTTCTTTAGAAACTTTCTGTTCATATAATTTTTTCCAACCTCCAATGTGCATAATTATGCAGTTTTTTAAATTTAATTTCTCACCTCTTTTTTGCATTTCTAATGCTACATTTAAATACATAATATATGTATATCCAAATAAAACAAATTTTTCATTAGTTTGATTAAATTTTTTAATCATAGTTGAAAATTTTTCATAATCTATTTCTAGATTACTATTCATACAAAAGTGAGATTTAGATGCACCAATTAAAAATCCTCTTATTGCAGCTCCTCTAGCAGAGATTTCAAAGTCACCTTTTTTCTCATTTGGATCAATATCCATAATTAGATAAGGCATTTTTTTCTTTCCAAGAAAATATGTTAATATCCAAACAAGAGATCTCATTTGGTTTTGTCTTGTATTTTTATCAATAAATATCTGGCTTGGGCTCTGTGAAGTTGTTGCGCTAGAAGTCAATTTTCGAACAATAAATTCTTCTTTAACTGATTTAAGTTCATAATCCTTAAATATTGTTACAGGAATGTAAGGAATGTCTTCAAGCTCAAAATTTTTACTTAAGTTAAATCTCTTTTTATCCAAAAGCCTTCTAAAGGGAGCACAATTTTCATACTGATGCAACAAATTTAACTTTAATGATTCTCTTAATAATTCGTTCTTATCATCAATATCATAATTAAATGGCGATTCAAGAAAGTAGTCACTTAAATTATTCAATTATTTCCTCCAAAATATTTGATAGTTCTTCATCGCAAATATCAATTGGAGATGTTTTAAAACACATATCATTTTTAATTTCATTAATTAATTCTGAGTCAACTGAAATATTACCTGATTTAATAAGTTCAATATTATTTTGTGAAATAAATGAGTTAATAATACTTATTAATTCTTCAACATCTTCACATCCTATAGATTTTGAAAAACCATCAACATCTACACCCTTATGGTTGTAAAATTTTAATATTTGTGGCAAAATAATTGTATTAATGTGTCCATGACCCAAATTTACCTTTGGGCTGATTACATGAGATATAGCATGAATCATACCAACAGATGTAGTGCTTTGTGCTAAACCAGCCATATATGAACCGTATAATAGTTTCTCAAGCTTAGGGAGTTTATTTTCTTCATTAAAAATGTTATCTAAACCATTAATTATATTTTTACAACTCACTAAAGAAAGCATTTTAGAAAACTCATTAGAAAGCTTTGAATGGTATGATTCGAAGCCATGAGTAAATGCATCAATTGCTGTAGAAAGTAAAATTTTATCAGGAATACCTTCGCAAACCGAAGGATCAAGTATAACCAAATCTGGAACTATCAGATCTGAAACAATAGGTGTTTTGGTAAAATTATTTTCGAAAACAGCTACACCATCGCTTTCAGATCCAGAACCTACAGTAGTTGGAATTGCAATAAAATATGGTTTTTGCCTAATATCTTCTTTTAAAGTGAATGGAGGTATATTTTTCAAATCTCCGGAAACACTTTTTGCCAATAGTAGCTTGGTCGTATCGATAACTGACCCTCCCCCAATAGCAATAAATTCATCATATTTTGAAAAATCTTCAAGATTATTGAGTTGATCAAGCTTTGGTTCATTTGAATTTAGTTTAAATAATCTAATCTCAGGGAACATGGTTTTAATTTTTTCTACAAAACCATTTTTTTCAGCTGAGCTTGAGTGAAATAATATTGGTTTCTTAAGTTTTAAAAATTTAAGCCTTTGAATACTACCATTTTTTATAACTATTTCCTTAGGAAAGAAATATCTTGTAAAAAAATTTAACATTTTATTAACCCTCTAATTTGTTTCTCAAAATTTTACCATTATTTGTTTTTGGTATCTTATCAATATTAACGAATGTTGACGGAATTTTATAATATTCAATTTCATTTCTTAAATATTTTATTATTTCATGTGAAAGTGATTTAAATGAGCCCTTTTTTTTGACAACTACATATGCTTTTATCTCCGTTAAACTATTTCTTTCATTATAGAAAGCAATACAAGCAGATTCTTCCACAAAAGAAATTTGGTTAATATTTTTTTCAATTTCTAATGGAGAAACTTTTTTACCAGCAACGTTAATTAAATCATCTTTTCTTCCTTTGAAAAAAAGATATCCCATTTTATTTACATATCCATAATCGCCTGTTCTGAAATAATTTCCATAGTATAATGGTTTATTATCACAAAAAATATAATCTGAAAAAAGGTTTGTACCCTTTATACATATTTCTCCTGAAACTTCTGCAGGACAGTTTTTTCCTTCACTATTTAAAATTTTGATTTTTGTTCCAAAATTTTGTTTTCCTACTGATTCGATATACTTTATTTCTTTTCTAAAGTTTAAAAAGGTTGCTCTTGACGCCTCAGTCAAACCGTAATGCATACATATGTCAGTATTTGGCAATACATTTATTAAGTTAATTTTTTCTTGCCTTGTCATTTGTGAGCTTCCTAATTCCATCATTCTAATTTGTGATTTAAACTCAATAAGCTTTTCTTTTGAAAGCTTTATTAAGAAATTAATTCCCGCAGGTACAGTTGATATGACAGTACCTTTGTATTTTTCTAAATTTTGATAAAATTCTATCATGTTACCAAAGCCACTCATAAAAACAATTTTATTACCCTTTAAAACAGAGCATCTGATTCGAGCAAGTCCAAATGAATGACTGATTGGCATCATATGCATTTCTACATCATTATTTTTTAATTTTGTGAATTGATTTATATTTTTTGCAGTTTTATAAATTGTTTCATGCGATAATAATACTCCTTTAGGTTTACCAGTAGTTCCTGTAGTAAAAATGATTTCTGAAAAAGGATTTAAAGTAACTTGATCGCTATCTTTTAATGATTTTGATTTTGAAGATAAAACTTCTTTATAATTCTCATTTGAAAAGTAAAAAAAATTATTATCAGCTAGACTTGTATATTTTTCAGGAGATTTAGTTAGGGGGTCAATAAAACATGATATTTTTCCTAATTTCTGACTTGCAAAATATGCTGCTAAAGTAAATTGATTTTTTTCGGCATTTATAAAGATATAATCTTTTTCTTTTTGTTTAAGAAAAGAAATTGTTTTAGATACCAATATTAAAAAATCACTATAAGTGATTATTTCGTTATTTATAATTAAAAAAGGGTTGTCTTTTGGTTGGGATAATAATGCCTCTATGAATTTAATTTTCATTTAACTAAGAACAGTCAACTCCTTTGCTTGATAAAGTATTCTTTAAATCATTAATTGATTGAATAGACATTGTTTCCTCCATGTCAAAACTAATGTTAAATTTTTCTTCAAGACTTGTTAGTAAATTTAAATGTCCTAGTGAGTCCCATTCTGGAAAGTCTCCAGGCATAGTATCCAAATTAATTTTATTCTTATCTACTGAAAAAACTTCAGAAACAAATTCTAATAAATCCATATTATTCCTCCTCAACTAATTCAATCAAACCGATTTTAGGGTTGTACAAAAAGCAAACTAATTTATTATCATGTGCTGCGCCTGGCAAAGGCTTTTTAATTAACTTAAATTTATTCATTTCAAAATATTTAATTCCTTCATAAATATTTTCAACATCATAACCTATGTGGTTAATACCACCACCTTTTTTAAGTGAATTATAAGAGGGAGATTTTTCTGAATTTGGCATAATTAATTCAATAGTAGGCAGTGTCTTATGTAATAAAAATTGTAGGGTTACATCTTGCAATTCATCAATAACTTCTGGATTAATAAGTTCATACTGAAAAGATTTAATAAAAACATTAGCACTCTCAGCAAGATTTTCAACTACATATCCAATATGATTTACTTTAAAATTTTTCATATGTAAATGTTTGTATAAATTTTTCCCTTTAAAAAATTAGAGTAGTTTTTTTCTTATTTCTGTAGCAGAGATTTTTTTAATATCATTTGGAGGTTTATGCTCAATGATATCATACCCAACTCCTCTTCCATAGTTCACTGATTCTATGTCAGGTATAATTATCACTTTAACTCTTTTACTTTCAACTAAATCATTTAATGCATTTTCTACATTTTCTTTTACTTCTTGTGGTGTGTATGGATTGTTTTTGTCTGTCTCCATATCTCTTATACATATAAGGACATTTTTATTATCATTCAATCTCTGATCAATAAGCCAGCGATGTCCTTTGTGCCAAGGTTGCCATCTACCTATAAACATTGAGTATTTCATCTAAACTTTCCTCTTTAGTTTTTTTTGTTGTATCCATATCAATAAAATTATTTTGTGGGGGTTCGTAATCTTCAACAAAATAGTTTTCTCTACCTCTGATTTCACTCGTATGAACATAAACCTCTAAAACATTATACTTAGATTTAAACTCTTCTCTTAAGTTTATATAAGGAGATACTAAAGAAATTATTGGGAGACAATTTTTATTAATTAAATAAGCAGCAATACTCATTCCTAATCTTATATTTGCTTCTCTCCCTTTTTTTGAATAGTCCTTATTTTGAAAAAGATCTCTTAAATCATCTCCATCAATATTAAAAAAAGATTTTTTTAGAGAATTTTCTTTTAAATGAGAAAATAATAAATTAGCTAAGGTTGTTTTCCCACTTCCAGGTTGACCTGTAAGCCATATAGCTTGAAATGGTTCATTACTCTTCATCTGAAACAGCTCTTCCTTTAAGATTTTCCCAATCTTTCTCTGGTCTTACCTTCAAATTTGTTTTCCATGCACCTTTTAATACGTTCATCTCAATTCCATTTTGATCTCCAAAATTTATAAGTGCTTGAATATCTTTAGGGAAACAGCTACCTCCGAATCCAAATCTACCGTCAGGTCCAGGAACTGCTATATGTGAATGACCAATTCTTCCATCAAGAATAAATCCCTCAACTGCCTCATTCCAATCTACTCCAATTTGATCAGATAATAATTTCATTTCATTTAAGAAGGAAACTTTAGTTGCAAAAAATAAGTTATTCATATATTTAATTAACTCTGCGGTCTGAAAATTTGTTTGAAGAACAGGAAGATATTCACCAAATCTATCTTTATATAATTTTTTTACTTTATCAGTATGTTCTTTCTCACCACCTAAAATCACTCTTGTTTGATTAATAAAGTCAAATGAAGCAGATCTTTCTGTTAAAAATTCCGGATTAAACACAAATCGAAGTTTAGGATATTTTTTTTGAAAAGATTCCGTTGTTCCAGGAGTGACAGTTGATCGCAGTAAAATAATATTACTATCATTATTATTAACATCATTGATTGATTCAAGTGCGCTTTCTACTATTGATAAGTCCATAGTACCATCTTTGCTCGATGGAGTTGGAACAGATAAAAAAAGATAATCAGAATCATTTACAGTTTCTTCTAAGGAGTTTTGTGACTTGACTGGATTTTTATCATAAATCTTAATATCGGCACCGTAACCAGTTTGATGAGAAAATCCATGCGAGACAGCAGTGCCTACAAATCCTTTCCCAATTACTCCTATTCTAATATGACTCTTATTATCTGATCTTGACATTTTTTCTCCTATAATTTTTTAAATAGTTTCTATTATCTTAACAATTTTGTCGATGTCACTTTCATGCAAGTACGGATGCATTGGTAAACTTAAAATTGTATTACTTAATTGTTCGCTGATGGGGAAATCACCTTTTTTATAATTTAAATATTTGTAACCTGTTTGCAAATGACCTGGAATTGAATAATATACCACAGATGGAATGTTATTATTTCTCAATAATAACTGAGCTTTATCTCTAATATCCTGGCTATCAAAAACAATTGAAAATTGAGCATATACCGATTTATATCCTTCGGGAATATGTTGAAATCTTACATCTAAATTCTTAAGCTTTTTACGATATAAATCTGCAATTTTGTTTCTTAATTCAATTTCCTTTTCAAAAATTTTTAATTTTTCAATTAATATTGCTGCTTGTAATGTATCCAGTCTTGAATTTAATCCAATTCTTACGTTATCATATTTATCTGTCCCCTTTCCATGAACAGCTAAAGACCTTATGATTTTGTTATATTCATCAGAATCAGTAAATATTGCACCTCCATCTCCATAACACCCTAGAGGTTTAGCTGGGAAAAAAGAGGTAGTAGTTATATCTGAAAACTTACCAACACTGAATTCATCTTTGGATGCCCCAAAAGATTGTGCAGCATCGCCAATAATTTTTAACCCATGCTTTTCTGATATATCTTTAATTAATCTATATCTTGCCGGTAAGCCAAAGAGATCAACTGGCATTATAGCTTTAATATTATATTCGGAATTTTTAATCACATCATCTATCAGCTCAGGATTCATATTAAAAGTTGAATCATACACATCCACTAAAACAGGAATTGCACCAATTGTAGCAATGGCTTCCAAAGTAGCAATGTAAGTGAATGGAACAGTAATTACTCCATCACCAGGCTTAATCCCTAATGCTAATAAAGCAATAATAAGCGCATCTGTACCATTTGAGCAACCAATAGAGTGTTTGGCCCCACAGAATGAAGATAATTTATTTTCTAAGCCAGCAACCTCTTCACCAAGAATGTATCTACCATCATCAAGTACTTTATTAATTGAAGTATTTAATGATTCTCTAATTAGTTTTTGCTGTGCTTTTAAATCAATGAATTCCATTTATCTATAAAACTCTTTTATTTTCTGACAAACGTATTGAATCTCTTCTTTCTCAATCTCCGGAAACATGGGCAGTGAGAGAATTTTTTGAGAGGCATAATAACCATTAGGAAAATCTGAAGATGAATGATTGAGATGCTTATAACATTCAAGCATAGGCAAAATATTTGGATAATGCAAAGCAGTGCCTATACCATTATCTTTTAAAAAACTCATTAGTTCATTTCTTCTTTCAGCTAATATGACGTACAAATGAAAAACATGTGTACAGTCCTTATCTTCCTTTGGAATGGAAATGTTTGGTATATTTTCTAAGTAATTTCTGTAAATATCAGCGATATCTTGTCTTCTCTTTGTCCAAGATAATATATGATTTAGTTTAACATTTAATATATTGCCTTGTAGACCATCCATTCTAGAGTTAATTCCTTCATATTTATGATTATGTTTTACTTTTTGACCATGATTGGACATCATTCTTATTTTTTCAGCAAGATTATCATCATTAGTAATTACAGCACCGGCATCGCCAAATGCCCCTAAATTTTTTCCTGGATAGAAGCTAATTGTTGCTATATCTCCAAATGTACCAACATACTGATTCTTAAATTCAGAAAAAATTGCTTGAGCGCAATCTTCAACCACAAATAAAGAATGTTTATTAGCAATTTCAATAAGTAAATCCATATTTTTAACTGGTTGACCATACAAATGTACAGGAATTATTGCTTTTGTATTTTTATTAATAACGGATTCAATCTGATTTACATCTATATTGTAATTATCTGGTTCAATATCCACAAATCTAACACTTGCACCAGTTTGACTGATAACTTCAGAAGTGGAAATCCATGAATTACAAACAGTGATAACTTCATCTCCTGGACCAATATTTAATGCTCTTAAAGCAAGGTATATTGCGTCAGTACCATTGCCAACACCAATGCAATGATTAATACCGTACATTTTTGCAAGATTTTGCTCGAATCGTTCTACGTACTTCCCTCTTATAAAAGCTGTATCATTTAAAACTTCTTGAATAGCATGATTAATTTCATCATGAATGTTAGTGTATTGTTTTTTGATATCTGCAAAAGGTATATTCATTTATTCAATCTCCTTAGCTGGTGATCCAGCAACTTTTGTATTATCTGGAACATCAGATGTAACGACAGAGCCAGCACCAACTACAGCATTCTTGCCAATTCTAACTGGAAATATAACACACCCACTTCCAATAACTGCATTATCACAAATCTCTGTTTTTTCCCAATACTCTTTTGATCCTGTTCTTTTAAATGATGGTGGATTTACATCATTCACTGTCATTACTGAGTGTCCAATGAATACATCTTTGCCTATATCAACTAGAGAACAAATAAATGAGTGTGAACTTATAATAGAGTTGTCACCAATTTTAGTTTCATTTTGAATTTCTACGTAAGAGCCAATTTTAACATTTGAACCTATTTTTGAACCATATATGTTGCAAAAGTGCCATATCTGAGTTCCTTCACCTACATCTGAATTTATGACAATTGAATGATTACCTTTTTTCATCAGATAATTATAAGAAAAATCTATGATAATTAAAGTAATTATTTATAATATAATAATATAAATTAACTTTCATATCAGAACATCTTAATTATATATATTTTTAGGGCCCATAGCTCAATTGGTTAGAGCAACGGACTCATAATCCGCAGGTTCGGGGTTCAAGTCCCTGTGGGCCCACAAATGAGCAGTCATTCATATATAGAAAATGATAAAAATGCTAATATATTTATCAATATCAATGGAGAATTATTTCATAGAAGTGAAGCTAAAATTTCTGTCTTTGATAGTGGCTTTCTTTTGGGTGATGGTGTGTGGGAAGGAATTAGACTTCATAATAAGCAATTAGTATTTATTGATGATCATTTAGATAGATTATTTGAAAGTGCAAAAGGTATTTCATTAAATATACCTTTTACAAAACAAGAGATTATTAATCAGATTTCAAAAGTATTAGCAAAAAATAATATGGAGGATGACGTTCATATAAGATTAATTGTTTCTAGAGGTGAAAAAATTACTCCATATCAAAATCCAAATGCAAACATAGGACCAATCACGTTGGTTATAATACCAGAATTTAAAAAAACAAATCCTAATACTTATATAAATGGAATTAGTATTGGGAGGGTTTCAACGGTGCGCCCCTCACATAACATTTTAAGCACCCATTTTAATACTTTAAGTAAGCTTAATTGCATTTTAGCTAGTATTGAGGCAAATGAATTAGGATATGATGAAGGAATAATGAATGACCCTAATGGAAATATCAGCACTTGTAATTCTACGAATCTTTTTTTTATTAAAAATAATTCAGTTTTGACTTCTAAAGGCGAATATTGTTTAAATGGAATAACAAGAAGTAAGGCAATATACATTTGTAATAAAAATGATATTAATTGTTTTCAAAAAGATTTTACTTTTGATGAAGTTAAAAATTGTGATGAAGCATTTGTAACAGGTACATTTGCTGGTATCATTCCAGTTTCAAGAATTGAGAAAAACAACTTAGTATCAACTAATTCTAATTCGTTGACAAACTATATTAGAGAGCTTTATAACAAACATATTAATAATAATATAAAAAAAATATGATTGTAGCTTGCTGGTCAGGTCCTAGAAATATATCTACAGCACTAATGAGGTCGTGGTCATCGAGGAAGGATACATTTGTTACAGATGAACCTTTTTATTCATACTATTTAAAAGAAACAAAGCTTAAACATCCAATGTATTCAGAAATAATTAACAAATATCCTTCAACATATAGTGAAATTGTCAATTATCTTATAAACGAAATACCGGAAAATAAAAAAATCTGGTATCAAAAACATATGGCCCATCATATTTTAGATTTAAAAAATATTGAATGGGTAGCTAATTGTAAAAACTGCATCTTGTTAAGACATCCAAAAGAGGTAATTAGCTCCTATTGCAATAAAAATAAATTGAATTCTGTTGAAGAGTTGGGCTATAAACAACAATATGAAATTGTAAAGTTTCTAAAGAAGAAAAATAAATCATTCATAGTTATTGATTCAAATGAACTATTAAAAAACCCTGAAAAAGTATTATCGACATGGTGTAAGAAAATTAACATTAAATTTGATAGATCAATGCTTAAATGGAAAAGAGGTAATCATGCCAATGATGGTATTTGGTGGAAAAGTTGGTATGATAACGTGATAAAAAGTACTGAATTCCAAACATTCAAAAAAAAAGATATTACCATTGAGAATAAATATGATTCTATTTATAATGAATCAATGAAATATTATAGTTACCTAAAAGATGCTCAACAATGAATTCTTTACTAAAATTATGGTCACAACCCACATGGATAAAATGGCTTATTTATTTAGCTATTGCTTACATCTTATTTTTAATTAAAGAGGCATTTGCTATTGTTTTATGGTTTCTTTTTTGTATTATTTTGTATTATATAATTTTTGCTAACAATGTTTTTAGGACAAGAAGTTATTATGAAAAAAATAATTTTTAGTATACTAATGTGCACTTTGTTGTCTTGCCAAGAAAATAGGCCTCATGGAAATCAATATAATCTACCAGAACTAACTCCAAATAATTTCTTAATGGGCAATTTAAATGAAAATCGCTCGTCATATAGAGTCTCATTCTATGACATAAATCTTGATTTTGATATTGATAAGAAATCA
>PAHI01000072.1 GCA_002705575.1 Fidelibacterota bacterium
GTGCAAAACGTGCATTAAGAATTTTTTAAATAAAGGAGTTTCAATGGTATTAGTATTTATGTTTTTATCTATAGCTTTTTTTAGTTTTATTTTGATTAATTTACTTAGACGTGCTCATATCAGTGGTGTGAACACTTACGGTCCTGTTAAAAGTGTAACTAAGGGTGTTTTATCTGGTTTGATTATAGGGTTTGTGTTCGCACTAAGTTAGTTTTAGAGATATAATTTTTGGTAAAGTCTATAGGTACATTAACAAGTTATAAAACTTGCGTTATATGTGCTAAGCCTTTTAGCTGGCGTAAAAAGTGGATAAAAGTATGGAATGATGTTAAGTATTGTTCGAAAAAATGTCGCTCTAATCGAAATTCTAAAAAAAGTATATGAATAATTCATATGTAAGATTGTGGGAACAAAAATACTCAATTGAAAATACATTTGAAATAGAGCTTTATAATTTAAGCGGTAAAATTCCCAGTCAAATTTTTAAACTTCGAAATCTTAGATTTCTCAAGCTGAAAGGAGGTTCCCTAAATGGTTCCATACCTTCGGGTATAAGTAATTTAAATCAACTAACTCATTTAGATCTATCATTTAATTCATTAGAAGGCCCTATACCTCCTAAATTATTCCATATTAAAAAACTAAGGACATTAAATTTAGAATCTAATAAACTTAGTGGATTCTTACCTCTTGAAATTAAGTTTCTTGAAAACGCTAGCTATCTAAACATTTCAAATAATGGTATTACAGGTAATTTCCCTGATGAGATTTCAGCATTGAAAAAAATATGGTACATAAATTTCTCTAATAATAATTTATCAGGTCATTTATCTGAAGAGTTAATTAGGTATATCTCAGAAAGAAAGCTTCCTATTAAAAACTTTATTGATGGTAATAAAATTAATGTATCAAACTGCTGAATTGCTAAAAGAACATTTCAATCCAAATATAAACTAAAACACATCCAGTAATAACTTTAATAGTAAAAATAACTAGTCCTAGAATAAGATATCTCATACCTAAAAATTTACAATATTCCACTTTATAGATTAATATAAAATTAGTAAATTTATTACGTTGGTATATGTTTCTTTTAACAAACTTATAAAGGAGGTAATCAATTGAAAATCGACATACGAAGCGAAAATTGTACCTCTGGAGATTTTTTTTAATTTACTGAGGTAAATTCAATAGAAAGCTTCAAGTCAGACGGGCAGATGACTCTACATCTAACCCAAAAATTAAGAGGGCTTTTGTAATGAAAGCCCTCTTTAATCATATAATCAGGAGATTTTATTAAAATGGTTTCAATTGAGATTATAGCTGAGATTCTTAAGCTTATTGCAACAGTTTCGATTTTATTTGTGTGGTTTATTAGATATGAAAATATTGTAAAAGAGTTTAAAGATTATGGTTATCCAGACTGGTTTAGAGATTTTATTGGTATACTTAAGATATCATTTATTTTTATGCTACATTCATCAACTTATCATGTAAATTTTTTTGGTGCTATTGGAATAACCTTTCTAATGTTAGGAGCCGTTATTACTCATATAAGGGTAAGAGATAGTTTGGGTAATACAATTGCTTCAATTGCAATGCTTTTCATAAGTCTTATTCTATTATATTCTTTACTTTAACTAGTTATTGGTTTATTTAAAAATTTTCATTTTATAGATTTATGATTCTATCCTTTTTTTTATTTTTTTACGTAAATTAAAGCATGGAATCTCATTTTATTAGATTTAAAAACATTCAAAAAAGATATTTGGAAATCGAGGCTTTAAAAAATATTTCCTTTTCAATTCCAGAGAATTCTGTGTTTGGTATTTTGGGTGCAAATGGTAGCGGTAAATCAACTTTGATGAAGATATTACCGGGTTTAATTACAAATTGGTCTGGTCAAATATATTATAAGAATAAGATTTTAAATAAAGATAAGACCATTTTAAAAAAAGAATTTGGATATTTAATTGAGTCGCCAACTTTTTATGAATATTTATCAGCAAGAAAAAACTTAGAAATGCTTGCAAGAATATCTAGTATAAATTTTAATAGAATAAATAAAGTATTGGAAATTGTAAATCTTGAAGATAGATCAAATGATACTGTCGCATCATTTTCATATGGTATGAAACAAAGACTAGGTATTGCTCAAGTTTTACTTCATAATCCTAAAGTGATTGTTTTAGATGAGCCTAATAATGGGTTAGACCCTAATGGTATATCTGATATGAATAAGCTGATTCGAAAGCTACAGCATGAAGGTAAGACTATATGTTTAAGTACTCATAACTTAAGAGATGTTGAAGATTTGTGCACTCATGTAAGTATCTTTAAATCAGGTGTTAGCTCTCAAACGATTTCAATGCAATCATTGATTTCCAATAGCAAGAAATGGAGTCTGTCAGTTTTAGATAGTGAAATTGCTAAAAATGCGATTGATGCTAATAAAAGTATAAAATTAGTTGATATACATAATAATAAATTATTAGTTGAATCTGATTCAAATTTAAATTTCGAACAGATTCAAGATATTTTCAGAGATTCTGGTTTATCTAATATTAAAAAAGAATCAAATTTAATTGAGTATTTCAACAATGTATAATTTGTTTTACAATGAAATGATTAAAGCCTTATATAAACGAAGAACTTATATAAGTTTTTTATTAATCACATTATTAATACCAATTATTATAATGGGTTTTAAATATGGAGCTGTTTCATTAGAGGCTAAAATATCTGATCAGATGCAGGATATGTTTTTAACAGCAGGAACTGCAGTAAACGGGAATCTTGCTGCATATATTATTATTGCGATATTAATAGCTCAGATGCAGTTTTTATCTACTATAGTGCCTTCTGAGATTATATCAGGTGAATATTCAAGTGGAACCTTTCGGATATATTTAACCAGACCTATATCTAGGTCAGGTGTATTTTTGTCTAAAGTTTTTGTTGTTGTTTTGACAACAACATTAATGATGCTTTATTTCTTCTTGTATACTATTTTAATATCAATTCTATTTTTAGGAGATGGGTTATTAATTGTTTTTCATGAGGGGTTATTAGCTCACGATTCATCTAGTGGTATTATTTGGAAGTTTTTAATTGGGTATTTTTATTCAAATATTATTATGCTTACCATATCTTTTTTATGCTTGATGTTTTCATCGTTTTCGAAGAATACTGTCACTCCAATTATTTCTACTATAAGTATTGTGTTTATTGGAACTGCAATAAAATTTATTCCTATTGATATTTTTGAATTAATTAATCCATATATATTTACTGGCTATATGGATATTTTTCTTAAAGCTTTTCATCTTCCCGTTGAATATAATCTTTTTTATAGCTGTATATTTGTTTGTTCTATTTGGTCATTTATTTTCTTGATGATTGCATATTTAAATTTTTTGAATAGAGATATAATTGAATGAAAGCAATATATAAATATTTCTTTGCTCTAGTTTTTACTTTAGGGTTTAATAAAGAATTTTCTTCTCCAGAAGATAGTATTTTATGCAACTATTTAATTATGAAAACTCATGAACAATTTTTGAGCATAAATGATTATAAAGTTGATATTTCTGTTGATTTATATATGCCAGCTATTAGAATGCCAAGATCAAATTATGAAGTTTTTTATAAACAGCCTGATTTAGTTGAAATTAAATCTAAGAATTTTGGAGTTTTGCCAAAAGCTGGACTATTTGAATCTCCATTAGAAAATTTCAATAATTTAGAGGATAAAAGCTTGTCCGATTTTAAAGACTCTAAAAATATAAATGATGTTATAATTCAAGGATACGCAATTTTTGACAGTCTTAAATTTATTTCTCCGAATGAGTATTTTAAATTACTTGATACACTTGTTGAAGTTAAAGTGGATACCTTGAATTGGGTTATTAAAAATGTTAAAGCTGGTATTTTTACTAGAAATAATAGTATCCCGCTTTTTGAAATTAGCAACTTTTTTGAGATTGTTGATAGTGATTACTATATGCCTACTAAGTCAATTGCTAAATATTATATTAAGGATAAGAATCTATCAAATTGGTTAAATAAAGATACTGAGGATTATCTTGATATGTTGACAAATTCAAAAAATAATGACTCAAGTCCTTTAATTGAGGGTAGAATTGAGATAATTTATGATAACTATAGTATAAATAAAGGAATAGATGATGATATATTTAAATAATATTGGCTTTTTTTTCTTTCTGGTTTTTATGTTTTTTGGTTGTAAAGATAGTACTACTACTTCAGATTGTAATTCAGATTGTGATATAATTGGTGCTTGTTACTGTGTTCAGTTTACTAAAGTTGATGGAGCTGACCAAACACTTACAGAGAATCAAGATTGCATAACAGATGAAATTTGTTTAACTAGAGGTAATAATAAAGGCTTGTATAACTCAGCCTTATACAGCAGTGATAATGAAATGATTGAAGCTTATCAAAACGGAGAAGAGGTTTTGATTAAGTGGGGAGATGGAACTATAGAAGATGCAATAAATGGAGAGGTTACGCTTTATAATGGTTTAACAAATGAAGCAGGAAATATTGGTTCCCTAACTAGTCTTCCAGATAGGCAAATAATTGCATATTTAGTTAACTATGATGTGTATTTAAATTTTAAATTTGTAAGCTGGTCCTCAGGTAATTCCGGTGGTGGCGGCGGGTTTTCTTATATACGAGATATACCTGTATTAAATTAAGGTTCTATAGTTATAACTAAATAGGAGATAAATTATGAAAAATATATTAATGGGGTTTTTAATTTCTACATGTATGTTTTTAATGATAGGTACAACCCAAGAAATGTTTATTACTTCTTCAGAAAATGGAAGATATATTCCTATTCCATGTAGAGATAGGGTATGTATGATGGATTCGAGAACAGGTGATTTTTACGCATCAGATTATGGGATTTGGAAAATAGATACTAAATTATCAGAGTAAAATGAAAGAAGAAAATAAAATAGAAGAGACTGAATACAATCAAAGCACATACGACCCTCTTTCAGGGAATGTGACAGAACAAGCAAGTTCAATAGGAGAAAGTAAAAAATCAGTTTTAAAGCACAAAGAATTAAGTCTATCCAATTGGGTTTTAACATTATTTATAGCAAGTTTACCATTGGTTGGTTTTGTTATGTTGTTTGTATGGAGTTTTAGTGATAATCCTCATCCGGTTAGAAGTAAATGGGCTAAAGCAACGCTGATCCTTATGGGTATAGGAATTTTAATAGCTTTGTTTTTGATTTTAATAATGGCTTCATTTGCATCATCAGCTGTAGTTAGGTATTATTAGTAAGTAGTTAATTTGCATTGAAAAGATTTTAAAAAATAAAATTAACAATCAGTTACTTTTATTCATTTAAACCCTATTTTGTTAATCGCTGTTATTTTTAAATAATTTTTATTTAAAAAAAGGATTTTTATGAAAATTTTTGATACAATGAAAGCTTGGGCAGATTTAGAGCTTAAGTCAATAAATAGAGATGGCAAATCTATAAAAATTAACGAAAGAATAATTATTCGTTGGTATTTTTTTGGTTCGTGCGATGTATGTAGTCAAGCCATGGATTTAGATGATAAAGATTTTATGACTTTATATAGGCAAACACTTAAGTATATAGGTGTTCCAAAGGAAGAAATTGAAGAAACTATTTCCATATGGATGCTCGATAAGATATCTCAACAAGAAATATTTATTATTAATGAAGGAGCTCACCATTTTGCTAACTTTAAAGGAGATATTACAAAAAGCGGAGGATTGAAGGCTTGTTTTGTTAAGCTATCAGATAAACTTAAGGCTTAAAAAAAGTGCTATTTAGTTAGATTATCTTTATTTAAAGGATTGTTAAAGTCAGTTTCTTTGAGTATTTGAATTTGATTTATAGTTTGCTTTTTATTATTACAGTTTATTAGGAATAAAAAAGTTACTATAAATATTAATTTTGCAAAAAAAAGACAATTATTTTTCACAGAAAGTTTAATTTAATTTCCCCACATCATACAATTGCTTAGCCGTTTCCAAAATAGCTTTTTTAGTTTTTCGAGGCTTCCAATTAAGAATTTTTTTAGCATTATTACAATGCAATGTATTTTTAACACCCAAATAGAATAAGACAATTTTCATTTCTTTATCAAACATTGCAAGAATCTTGACTAGAAAATTTGGAGCAGAAAATCTTGGAGCTTTTTTAAAGCCATTATCTCTTAAGATTTTAGCAATTTCTGAGAACCAAAGTGTTTCAGAGGAAAGTAAAAATCTTTTTCCTGATGCATCTTTATTTAGCATAGCTTCAATATGCATATCAGCAACATCTTCAACATCTACTAAATTAACTCCAAATTTTGGTGTCATTGGTACTGATCTATCTAATAATTTTCTTACTACGGTATTTGAAACTCCTACATCATTTGATAGTGATGGTCCTACTACTATAACAGGATTTATACTACACGCTTCAATCTTATCTGATTCATCTAAATTTTCTATGAAATTCCACATAAACTTTTCTGCTTTCGTTTTACTCATATCATATGGACTAATATTAGGGTTATCTAAATCAGTCCAATTTGTATCATCTAATGTTGTTCCTCTTGAGCCAGCACCTATAGCAGAATAAGAAGAAGTCATTACGAAGCGTTTTACTTTATTTTTTGTGGCCGCTCTTAGACATCGTTCTAATCCATTTACTGCTGGTTTAATTAAGTTATCTGGGTTTACATTTGGTATTAGTAATACTGGAGATGCAACATGCATTGCATAAGTACAGCCTTTAAGAGCATCATTCCAACCATCATCTTTTAATAAATCTAGTTCACAAAACTCAATTTTATTTTCACAGTCAATCACTTTGGATACTCCATCTAGAATCTCTTTTTTTCGATTCAAATTTCGAATGGATGTTCTTACCAGGAATCCTTTTTCAACTAATTTTGCTATACAATGAAGAGCTATATATCCTGATCCTCCGCTTACAAAAACTTTTTCCAAATTCATTCTCCCTTAGTATTTTTAAATATCAATAAAATATGACATTATAATTTTTCAGGACACCTTTTTTATAAATAAATTTAGCAGAGAAAAATTTTTCCTTTTGCAACCATTCCATAAAAATTTTATCTCCTTCCCATAAATTTAAAGTGTTAATTTTTTGATTAGGTATCCAGTCTAAGTCACCTTCATCAGATTCAATTAATTTACCTTTAAATTTGTTAGTTGTATAAATAAATACAAGCCAGTCATTTTGGGTATCGAATTCTGGGAATGTAATAATTCCTCTAAGAATAGGGCTGCTAATCTTCAATCCAGATTCTTCAAAAACCTCTCTTTTTACACATTCTTCAGGAGATTCTCCACTTTCTAGTTTCCCTCCAAGGCCATTCCATTTACCCTTATGCATATCATTTTCTTTTTTTGTTCTATGTAGCATTAGAGTTTTAAATCCATCATTTATATAACAAAGTGTACTTACTTTCATAAAGACCTGTTGTTTTTGTGTGTTTTCTAGTAGATTCTAAACATGAATAATTTAGAATTTTTTTATGTATAAAAATTTAATATTTTTTATTAATTACATTATTGATGTCAGCTTTTAAAAGGAGATTGTATGAGAAAAATATTGTTTCTGGTTTTATTTTTTATAATTGGTTGCCAAGAGCCATGTGATATTTGTGAGCCATGTGATATTTGCGAGTCATGTAAAGATTGTAGCTTAGATAATGAGATTTTATGGGCAATTAGTTTAGACAGTAAAGAGTGTATTTATACTCAAGATTCCGATAAATGTCTAGATTATTTAGAAGGAAATAATAAGGGGTATGATTTTTTAAAAGTAAGAAATATTGTGCTCGAAAAAATAGTTGACCGAGAATTTATATTAAATGTTGTTCCTGGAGGAGAATATGAACAAATATTTGAGATTGGGTATGACTTTATTAAATACAAAAAACCTTTTATAAATGAAAATAACTAATAGTTATAGGTATGCGTAATTTATTTATTATAGTTACGACATTTAGTATATGTCTCTCATTATCAGATACTTTTAAAACTTCTATAGGTGAATGCCATATATATGTTGAAGATTTTTATCAAGATTTGAGCCTAAAATCATATGTAGTCGAAAAGACGAAAAGCCTTGTCCGTCAATTTGGAAAAGTTGAAAATAAAGATTTTTTCATTAAGATTGTAAATGATCCTCAGTTATTGTATTCTGATTTCCCTGATTGGGCTTCGGGTATTGCTTTTAGAAATAAGATTATTATTGATTTATCAAAGTCTAAAAATAAATCTAAAATATTTCAAATAGTTGCGCATGAGCTATGTCATGTATACCAGAATAGAATTAATAAAAGTTATTCATTTCCTGCTTGGTTTAAAGAAGGGATGTCAATGTATTTTGCTAAAGAATTTTACGTTAAAGGAAAAGGTCTAAGAACTAACAAGTCTTTTTTTGATTATTATATAAATCTGCAACATTTGAAAAATATAGCAGGCATGAAAAATTATAATGAAGTAAGTTCATCTTATAAGCAATCTTTGATTGCATATTCAAATATAATCATTAATTATGGGGATCAATCTATTAATGAAATAATCAGTCAAATGAATAAAGGGTTTTTGTTTGATGATGCTTTTGAGAATGTTATTGGTATTAGTCTTTATGATTTTGAGAATCAAACTAATCAAAAAATCAAAAAATCAAATAAAAAGTCAGTTTTTTTGAGATTTCCTAGTTTCGTTATTTTTATTGCTTCGATAACAATTTTTGTAGTTTTTATTTATATTAAAAAAAGAAATAAAAAAACGATTCGGAGATGGCAGCTTGAAGAGGAGCTAGAAGCTACAAAGCAAATTAATGAATCTTTTGATTATCCATATAAAAAAAATTAAGATTATTTTATATGCATAATTCTAAAAATAATAAAAATTGAACATGTTCTATTATCGTATGTTGTTTTTTTTTGGCTAGAATTTCTTCTATAGTTTTCCTTAATAATTAAAAAATTAATTATTAATATTATTTTAAATATTATTAAGGTTTAGGAGCTTATGATAAAAAAAATAATTTTGACGATTATTGCAATTTTCTTTTTAACATGCGAAGATAATGTAACTAGTTCATCTGATGAGTGTGGGCAAGGTTTTGTAGATTTATGGGGTGATTGTTATGATATTTCTCAAACAACTGAGCTAGATTTTTCAAATAGTGCGATTCCAGGTCCCATACCTGAGCAGCTTTGGCAATTAGTTAATTTAAGATTTTTATATTTAAATGGAAATCAACTAAATGGAGAAATATCAGATCAAATTTCAAATTTAATTAATCTAGAAAGGTTGTTTTTAGATGAGAATAGTTTTTCTGGAACTATTCCTGAACAGATATCTAACTTAAGTAAACTAACACATATATCTTTAAATCAGAATGAATTTAGTGGAGATATTCCAAATAGTATTTGGCAATTAGAAGACCTTAAGTATCTATATTTAAATGATAATAAATTGACTGGTCAAGTAAGCTCTGGAATATCAAACGCTACAAAATTAATTAATTTATTTTTAGATAATAATAAAATGAGTGGCTCTTTACCAATTGAAATAGGAAGTCTTTCAAAATTGGAGTCATTAAGGTTGTCTGGTAATTTTTTTACTGGCGAAATACCGTTAGAAATAAGTAGCTTGACAAATCTTTCAAATCTTCTTTTAAATGATAATTTATTTAGTGGTGATTTTCCTTCTTTAATATGTGGTTTAAATTTATTATGGGATGACCCAACAAATTTCAACGTTTCTAACAATCAGTTTTGCAATCCATATCCAACTTGTTTTGAAACTTATGCAGGATTGCAGAACACCTCTTTTTGTACGCAATGCGAAGATGGTAGCGTACCATTATGGGGAGAGTGTTATAACCCTGATGAATCTGAAATTGTTTTTGATGATTTAGGTGGGTCTATTCCTGCTGAAATTGGTCAATTAGTCAATCTAACTGAGCTAGATTTATCGGAAGAGAGTTTATCTGGTGAAATTCCATCAGAAATATCAAATTTAGTAAATTTGACGTCACTTGATTTAGAAAACAATAATCTTTCAGGTCAGATTGATGATATAGTAGAGTTGATTAATCTTACAGAGCTTAATTTAGGTAATAATAGCTTAAGTGGTCCATTATCATCTGAAATTGGAGATTTGGTAAATTTAACTTCATTAGATTTAGGTGATAATAACCTATCTGGTGTTTTACCCTCAACTTTAGAAAATCTCACAAATTTAACTTCATTAGATTTATCTGAAAACAACTTATCTGGTGGAATTATTGATGAGATATCAAGTTTAACAAATTTAACTTCACTTGATTTATCAGATAATAGTTTGGCTGGCGAAATACCTGGGGCAATATGTGATTTACAAATAGATTTTTCTGATATTAATAGTTTTAATATTGAAAATAATAGTCTTTGTCCTCCTTATCCAGATTGCGTTGAAAATTATATAGGCTATCAAGATACATCAGATTGTATTGAAATTGTAGATTGTAATGATGGTGAAGTAGGTATATGGGGAGAATGTTACAATGCTGATGATTCAGATGTTGATTTTGGAGATAATATTGATGGATATATCCCATCTTCAATAGGAGAATTGACAGACTTGACTTCTTTAGAATTAGAGGATAGTAATCTTGGGGGAGAAATTCCTGAAGAACTTGCAAATTTAACCAATTTAACATCAATTGATTTATCAGGGAATGATTTTGCTGGTCAAGTTTTTGATGAATTGAGCAGCTTGACAAATCTTTCAGAAATTGATTTGCAGGATAACATGTTTAGTGGATCTTTGCCGTCATCAATAAGCAACCTTACAAATTTAACCTCACTTAATTTGGAGGATAATAATTTTGAAGGTTGTCTCCCAAATGAAATAGGTGATTTAACGAGTTTAACTGATATTGATTTTAACGGAAATAACTTTGATTGTTTGCTTCCGCCTGAAATTGGAAATCTTAGCAATTTATCAAATTTAGATTTAGGAGGAAATAGTTTTGATGGTAATTTGCCTGAAGAGGTAGGTTTGATGACAAGCTTAGATTCGCTTGATTTATCAGAGAATAATTTTGATGGATCTTTGCCTGCTGAGATAGGAAATTTAAGTAGTTTAGAATCTTTTGATGCATCTGGAAATACATTTAGTGGTTCTTTACCTTCTGAGATTGGAAACCTTGATAATCTTGAAGCTCTTTATTTGTCAGATAATATATTTAGCGGAACTTTACCTTCTTCTATAGGTTCTGCTTCATCATTGGAGGTTCTTGATTTAAATAATAATACTTTTGAAGGCTCCATTCCTTTAGAATTAAGCAATTTAACTAATCTTGATGTTTTGGATATTGGTAATAATGATTTTTCTGGTCAATTGCCTGATCTAAGTTCTTTAATTGAACTAACATCCTTAAATGTGAGTAACAATAATTTATCAGGGGAGCTTCCTAATATGCCCTTGTTCTTAGATTCTCTAGACTTGGCAGGAAATAGTTTTGATGGATCCCTTCCAGAAAATCTTTTACAATTGACTCAATTAGAATTTCTAGATATAGCTCAAAATAGCTTTTCAGGTGTAGTTCCTGATTTAAGTCAGTTATCTCAGCTGTCATCGTTAGATATTTCAGGTAATGCTTTTGAGGGAGATTTTCCTGAATTACCACCATTTCTTAATTATCTTAATTTAGAAGGGAATAACTTATTTGGTTTGATCCCAGATTCAATCTGTGAATTAAATATAGATTGGGAAGATGACTTTAATGTATCTGGAAATAGTTTCTGTCCTCCATATCCAAATTGCATAGCTGAAAATATTGGTTCACAAAATACTTCTGATTGCAGTTCTGAAATTGTATTTCAACCACAAACAAGAGACGAATTAAAAATTGCAGTAGATTTATGGATGTCTGATTATAATGCTGCGTTAGTAACCTATGGACAAATTTCAATTTGGGATGTGTCGCTAATAACAGATATGTCTACTTTGTTCGAGCTTACAGAATTTAATTATGATATTTCCGGATGGAATGTTTCAAATGTAATTAATATGTCAGGTATGTTTTCTGGAGCAGATAGTTTTAATCAAGATTTATCTAGCTGGGATATATCTAATGTGACAAATTTTAATGATATGTTTGAACTTTCCACTTCTCTATCTAGTGAAAATAAATGTGCAATATATAATGCGTGGCTATTTAATAGCAATTGGCCTTATCAATGGGAGGAATCCTGTGTTATTGAAATTGTTTGCAATGAAAATGAGGTTAGGTTATGGGATAGCAGTTGCGTTGACCATATTGCTAATTCTACTGGAAATGGAACAGATGGGTGTAATGAATTAACTGGATGTTATGTTATAGGAAATACAACCTATATTGATTATTCTAATTCTATAGGTTTTGAAGGAGATTTACCCATTGATCTTGTTCAGTTATCTAACTTAGAAAGTTTAAATTTATCTAATTGTGGAATTAGTGGTTCAATACCTGCTAGTTTCGGTTCTTTAAATTTGCAGAGCCTAGATTTGTCTTATAATTATTTATCTGGAGAAATTCCCGTTGAATTTTGTGACTTAAATGTTGGACTAAATTCAAATATATTTGTTTCAGGTCTTAATCTTGAAGGAAATAATCTATGTCCATCATATCCTGTATGCCTTCTTGAAATTTTTGAAGATTTAAATTCGAATGGTGTTTACGATCAAGGCGAACCTTTTGATGATTATAATCAAGATACTATATATACAGATATTATTACAAATCAAAAACAATACACATATGAATGCGATATTAATTGTGAATTTGGTTTTATTGATTTATGGGGTGAATGTTACTCTATAGTTTCAACAAGCTCAATTAGTATAGTAGGTGATTCTAGTATACCTCAAAGTCAGATTAGCGGCGAAATTCCAAGTAACATTGGCCAATTAATTAATCTAGATTCTCTTACACTAAACTCTCATCAGTTAACAGGTCAAATTCCTTATGAAATTTCAGGATTACAAAATATTACGTATCTGAATTTAAATAGTAATAAGCTAAATGGATATATTCCTTATGAAGTAGGAGATTTGCAAAATTTAAAGCAACTTCACTTGAAAGATAATATGTTAAGCGATGAAATTCCTTTAAACTTTTGGAATTTAACTAATTTAGAAGTTATAGATTTAACTGGAAATGAATTGAGTGGTTGTTGTATGCCTCCCATGATTGAGAATTTGACTAACCTACAAACACTTCTATTAGGAGCAAATAATTTTGATGGGCCTATCCCTTTAGAAATTGGAGTTCTAAGCTCTCTTCAATACTGGTACGTAAATGATAATGGTTTGACTGGAGAAATTCCTATTGAAGTAGGCGCATTAACAAATTTAGTTGAATTTGATTTAAGTAATAATAATTTTTCAGGAATAATTCCATCAGATATTTGTCTCTTAAATATTGTAGATGGTTCATCTGGTTATTTTGATATTAATAATAATAATTTGTGCGGTCCATATCCTGAATGCATAGAAGATATTGGTTCTCAAGATGATGCTAGTTGCGGCTTGAACGCAAACACCTGCGCAGTTGGAGAAGTTAAGTTGTGGGATGTATGTTATGATATTGCAACCACAACATCGATTGATAGGACAGATCAAAATATTTGCGGCGGTATTCCTTCTGATATAGGTCTATTAGTTAATCTTACTGAGGCGTATCTTTCTGGGAATCAATTTGTAGGAAGTGTTCCAGAAGAAATCAAGAATTTAACGAATTTAGTTCATTTAGATTTAAGTCGTAATCAATTGAGCGGAGATGTTTTTGGTGCAACTGCTGGAATGAATTTACAGCATCTTGATTTAGGTGAGAATCAATTTTCTGAAATGCCTTTATCTATTGATCAACTTCCAAGTTTAGGTTTTTTAAGACTTAGCTTTAACTTATTTACAGGTCCTTTGCCGGATATAAGTAATCTCCCTTTAATTAAAAACTTAAGTTTAAATGATAATGAACTTACTGGTGAAATTACAGGTTTAGTCAATACTTTATCAAATACAAGCATAGAAAGTCTTAATTTAACCTCAAATCTTTTAAATGGTAGCATTCCTGAACAAATAGGAGAATTAATATCTATAAAAGATTTGTTTCTTGGCAATAATCAGTTTTCAGGTTCAATTCCAAATAGTGTTGGTGATTTAATTGATTTAGCATTTTTGGAGATTTATGCTAATGAGCTATCTGGAGTAATCCCTTCAAATATTGGAAACTGTATTAATTTAATTAATATATATCTAGGTGGGAATTTATTGGAAGGAGAAATTCCGCAAGATATTTTCAATTTAAATCAATTGACATATTTAAATCTTAGAGATAATCAGTTGACAGGCCCTATTCCTGATAATATAGGAAATGCTGTTAGTTTGAGAGATCTGAGGTTGCCGAATAATTTGTTAACAAGTATTCCTGATAATATAAATAATTTAAATTTACTAGAATACCTCAATTTATCTGACAATACATTTGGTCAAAACTATCCGAGTACCTTTTCGATTGATAGTTTAAAAGACATGTTTTTGAATAACTCAAATATGTTAGGTAGTATTCCTAATCTTTCATCGATGCCTGTATTAGAAAGTCTAAATCTTTCTAATAATAATTTTTCAGGGAGTCTAAATGATTTAGGGGTTAATTCTTTAATTAATATTAATAACGTTGATTTAAGTAATAATGAATTATCAGGTTCTGTTCCGATTCTAAATTTGCCCAATTTGTCATACTTTAATTTAAATGATAATTTAATTAACTCTATAGAAGGTTTTTCTATTGGTGGCTTGACTAATCTTAATGAATTCTTATTAAGTTCAAATAATATTGAATCTATTCCTTCAAGTATTTCACGTTTAATAAACTTAAGAACTTTAGATTTAAGTGATAATTTAATTGTTCAAGTTCCTTCAGAAATGTATGATCTCAATTATTTAGACAATCTATATTTAAATGACAATCTAATTGAATCTCTTTCAGAATTTGAATCAAATTCTTTGTTAAGGTTGGATTATTTTAATTTAAGTGATAATCGATTATTAAGTTTGCCACAATCAATATGTAATCTTTCTTCATATATAAATGTTGGCAACAACTATTTATGCGATGATTTTAATTATGATTGTATTGAAGAATGGGGGGCTCAAAATCAAGCTAATTGTCCGTAAAAAATGAATCAAATTTTGGTTATTTTACTTTTGTCGTATATTGTATTAATGAATGATAATTATTCTAATAAGGATTTAAATGTTTTAAATAAAATAATCATTTTAAATCCTGATATTAAAACAAAAAATCCATTACAGTTAGGAGCTCAATCCTGGTCAAATGGACGATTGGTGTATTTGGATATATCAGCAGAAGGTTTGTCGGTTCTTCCAAAAAGATTTGGGTCTTTATCAGAGCTTGAGTATTTAAACTTAAGCTTAAATAGGTTCAAGCAATTACCTAAGAGTATTGGTAAATTAAATAATTTGACTGAATTTTATTGTACTGATAACAAAATCATAGCAATTCCTAAGGAATTATACAGCTTAAAAAAATTAGAAGAATTGTATTTATCAGGTAATCAAATAGACAGCCTAGAAGAAGGGATATCTAGTCTATATAATTTGCTAATTTTAAGATTAGATGATAATAAAATAATGAAACTTCCATTAGACATAGTAAATCTTTACAATCTTGAAGTTTTAGGTTTGTCAAATAATTTATTAGAAGAAATCCCTTTAAATATTGATAAAATGATAAGCTTATCTCATTTTATCATTCATTCAAATAAGCTAAGTTATTTGCCTGAAAACTTATATAAGTTGAAAGGTTTAAAAGTTTTATCGATAGAAAAAAATTCGATTAAAGATATATCGGAAAGCATAGGCTTAATAGATAGTTTGACATCAATAAACTTATCTGCAAACAATCTTAAATCTTTACCTAGTAACATAAGCAACCTTCAGCATTTAAAGAATTTGACTGTTTTTGCTAATGATATCAACTATTTGCCTGAAAGTTTATGTGATTTGCCAAGTTTTACGTCAATTAAAGTTTCTAGCAATAATTTATGTGAAAAATATCAATATGAATGTTTAGATGTTTTTTATCCTCAAAATCAGTCTAATTGCTGCCTAGGAAGTAATGGCATTTTAAAATGGGAAAATTGCTCTAAATGATGATTAGGTTAATTCTGGTAATAGTATTTTTTATTATGATATTTTATTTTATTAACAAAAAAAAATATCTTTTCAAGAGTTTATTCGAAACTTTAAAAGTGAACCCTTTTCTAAGAGCTAGAGCATTCAGGTTTTTGTTGAAGATTGTTTCTAGGATATTTTTTAGAAGATTTTGATATTTTATTAATGAAAAAAAAAGATACATCTAATTCTATAATTGGTTATTAGCTAATATTCTGATCTTTATCTTGTTCCATTTGTATAATGTGATTTACATCATAGTAATTTGTAATTTTTTTTCTGTTCTTATTAATAATAGATTTTGTTTGTAAATTTATGAAAATTTATTGCATTTTAATTTTGCAAATAATGAAATGAAAGAATATAAAAACTTTAAAACGAATACTTTGATGGTTGAGAGAAAAATATCAGATGGCAATGAGTACAGACGTGTAACTATATATGATAAAAAAGGAAGTGTTCGAGAAATCAAAAATTACAAAAATGATCAACTAAATGGAAAAGTGGTATCTTTTTGGTCTAATGGAAAAATTCAGGCAGAAGGTAGTTATATAAGTGGCAGAAGGCTTGGTGTTTGGAAATCATACAATAAAAAAGGTAAAATTCTAGTTGAAGAAAAGCATATAAAATCTTTTAGTAATTAATTTTAAATATATATTAATTTATTTATCGGTAATTAAAGCCTAATCTGATAAATTATTGATTATGTCTAATGAATCTAAAGTAAAATATAAATTTAAACCTGTCCCTAAAAATGTCAGCTTTGTTGATATTGAACATCAAATTATAGCTCAATGGGAAAAAAATAAAACTTTTAAAAGGTTAGTTGAAAAAAATAAAGGTAAAAAGCCATGGTCTTTTATGGACGGGCCTATAACTGCTAATAATCCTATGGGAGTTCATCATGCATGGGGTAGAACTTTAAAAGATATATTTCAGAGATTTCATGCTTTGAACGGCTATGATATGCGTTATCAGAACGGGTTTGATTGTCAAGGTTTGTGGGTTGAGGTAGAAGTTGAAAAATCAATGGGCTTTGAAACCAAAAGAGATATTGAAAAATATGGTCTTGAAAAATTTGTTAATGAATGTAAGTCTAGAGTAAAAAAATATTCAGAAATTCAAACAGAGCAATCTAAAAGACTTGGTTATTGGATGGATTGGGATAATTCATACTATACGATGTCAGATGAAAACAACTATACAATATGGTCTTTTTTAAAAAAGTTATTTGAAAAAGGAAAGATTTATAAAGGTTATGATGTTGTTCCATGGTCAGGTCGTTCTGGCACATCTTATTCTCAGATGGAAATTATTGAGGGTCGAAAATTGGTTGCTCATACGTCTGTTTTTGTTAGATTTCCATTAAAAAACAGAGAAAAAGAATATCTTTTAGTCTGGACTACGACGCCTTGGACCCTTACTTCAAATATTTCAGCTGCTATTAATGTTAATATTGATTATGTGAAATTAAAGGCATCAGATGGGTCAATTTACTATTTTGCAAAAGATAATTTAAAATTCCAAAGATTGGAAAAACAGTTTAAAGATAAGAAAATGTGGATTGAGGGTGTTCCTAAGCTTAAAACTATTGAGCAAATATTTAATGAGAGAGGCGGATATACTATCATTGATACATTTAAAGGTAAAAAATTAGTAGGACTAGAGTACAAAGGTCCCTTTGATAATCTTCCTGCTCAAAATAGTTTGGGAGGGTATCCTAATATCAATGAAAAATTAAAATCAAAGAATATAAATGCAATTAAGTGTCATCGAGTAATTGATGGTGGTAAAGATAGTATAGGTAAAGATGTTGTGGTTGCTGGTGAGGGTACAGGAATTGTACATATTGCAACTGGTTGTGGTGCTATTGATAATAAAATTGGAAGAAATGAGAATCTTGTTGAAATAGCTCCAATTGATGATGAAGCTAAGTACATTGAAGGTTTTGGCTTTTTGACAGGTAAAATAGCAACGGATGAAACCACAAAAGATGTGATATTGGATTATTTAAAACAAAATGAATATTTGGTCTATAGTGAGCAATATCCTCACGTTTATCCTCATTGTTGGAGGTCTGGTGATGAGCTAGTTTATAAAATGGTAGATGAGTGGTATATAAAAATGGACTGGAGAGATGAAATAAAATCGATAGTTAGTGATATAAATTGGATTCCAGATTGGGGTCATGATAGAGAAATTGAGTGGCTTGATAATATGGGTGATTGGATGATTTCAAAGAAACGTTTTTGGGGATTAGCGTTACCTATATGGACTTTTGAAGATGGAAGTTTTTATGTTGTTGGATCTAAAAAAGAATTAAAGGAGCTTTGTGTAGATGGTTGGGATGAATTCGAAGGTAATAGCCCTCATCGTCCTTGGATAGACAGAATTAAAATCAAGCACCCTGAAACAGGTCTTGTAGGTACTAGAATTCCAGATGTTGGCAATCCTTGGCTTGATGCAGGGATTGTACCTTTTTCAACTTTAGATTACAATAAAAATAGAGATTACTGGAAGAAATGGTTTCCTGCTGATTTTGTCGTAGAGTGTTTCCCTGGGCAATTTAGAAACTGGTTCTATTCATTGCTTGCGATGTCTACAATTATGGAAAAGAAAGCTCCATTTAAAAATCTTTTAGGTCATGCTCTTGTAAAGGATGAAAACGGAAGAGATATGCATAAGTCTTGGGGAAATGCGATTTGGTTTGAAGATGCGGCTGAAAAGATGGGTGTAGATGTTATGAGGTGGTTATACGCATCTCAAAACCCTGAAAGAAATTTGCTTTTTGGATATTCAGTTGCTGATGGTGTTCGTAAAAAAATTATTACGCTATGGAACACGTATTCGTTTTTTATAACATATGCAAATCTTGATCAGTTTGATATTGGAAAAAAACTTGATTATCAAGAAGGTTTTACCAAATTAGATAATTGGATTTTAGCTAAAATTAATAATTTCTCTATACGTGCGAATGACTTATATAAAGATTTTAAAGTATATATATTAATGGAAGAAGCATCTGTTTTTCTTGATGATTTGTCAAATTGGTATGTAAGAAGGAATCGCAGGAGGTTTTGGAAGTCTGAAAGTGATATTGATAAAGATGCAGCTTATTTTTGCTTGCATACTACCTTAGTTAAATATTTGCAAATAATATCTCCTGTAATACCGTTTTTGTCAGATTATATGTATCAGAATTTAATGAATAATAAAAAAAGTATTCATCTGAGTGATTATCCTTTGGCTAATAAAGATGATGTTAATCAAGGTTTGATTGAAGAAATTGATACAGTTATTGAAGTTGTTTCTTTAGCTAGATCTGCAAGAAATAAAGCAAATATTAAAGTTAGGCAACCTTTATCGGAAGTGGTTGTTTTTGTTGTTGATGATTGTTTTAAGAAACATTTAATTGAAAACAAGGAAGACATAAAACAGGAATTGAATGTTAAAGATCTTCGATTTGCAGATAGCTATAATGAGTTTATGTCTATAAAAATAAAACCAAATTTTCAGACATTAGGTGCTAAGTTCAATAAATCTATGAAAGAAGTTCTTTCAGATATAAACAAATTATCATTAGAAGAGTTAAGTGATATTGTTAGCTCTAAAGACTCGAATTATAAACTTGATAATGGAGATATTATTGATTATACTGACTTTATTATTGAACAGAATCCAAAGAATGGTTTTGAGGTTTCTTCAAATAATTTGTTCAAGATAGGTATAAATACTAATATAACTAATGAATTAGAGCAAGAAGGCATAGTTAGAGATTTGATTAGGCATGTTCAGAATTTTAGAAAAGAATCTGATTTAGATGTTAGTGATCGTATTAGTATTTCATTGAGCTATAATAAAGATTTGGAGCATGCTTTAAAAAATCATAAAAAATATTTCATGAATGAGGTTTTAGGTGTTAATATTAGCTTTAATCAAGATTCTTTAGATTTTAATAAAGATATTGATATTATTGGTGAAAAAATCAAGCTTAGTATAGCTAAAGAATAGTTGAGGTAGCATTATGGCAAAAAAGGCATGGTCAAAAAAAGAAATTGAAGATTTTAAAAAAGTTATTATGGCAAAAAAAGATAGTGCTATAAAAGATTTAATGAATATAAAAGATAGAACTGATAATTTGATTGATCAAAGCAGTTCATCGATATATTCTTCTCATATGGCAGATGCTGGGTCAGATCATCAAGAGATGGAAAATGCGTATTATATGATGCAAAGAGAAGATTCATACATTAAATATCTTGAAAAGGCTTTACAAATGATTAAAGATGGTACTTTTGGAGTGTGCATAAAATGTGATGAGTTAATTCCTAAGGCGCGTCTAAATGAAGTCCCCCATAGCAATAAATGTGTATCATGTAAAGAGGCTTTGATTTAATTCAAAAGAGTGACTTGAATCTTAAGTTAATTTTGAAGGCCCCTTTTTTGAGATTTTTTAAATATCTTTTGCTTTCCCTTTTATTGTTCATTTTTGATCGGGTATCTAAAGTATTGATTGCAGATTTTTTTTCCGTAAAATCTTTTAATCATTGGGTTACGGTTAATGGTGATACTAGTATTTCTTTAATTAATCCTTTTCTAAAGATTCAGAGATTAGATAATCCTGATTTGGCATTTGGTATTAGTGCTGGTATATTTAACTCGTTGATTAATCCTATTACAATTTTATTAACTTTATTAATCATTTATTATATTTATAAAAGTATTATTA